>CALIIP010000031.1 GCA_938018045.1 uncultured Flavobacteriaceae bacterium | reverse complement strand
ATTCTTGTGATTGCCTATCAAATAACCAAGGATTGTCTTTTATTGTTAATTCTTTTCCAAAAGTATAATAGTCTTGTTGGACTTTAAACCAGCCTTTATTGATATCATTTTTTATTTGAGAGCGAACTTCTTTGTTAATCTGTAAGACATAAAAACTTTCTCTATCACACAATCTATAGTAGGCTTCAATTTCATTTAAAAGCTTATCTGAACCAAGTTTGTAGAGCTTTCCAGTATTTTTCATTTCTTCATACGTAGAAGTATATAAATTCAATGTATTTGAAACAAAATAACCTTTAATTGCTCTGTCAATATTATTTTTAGTTAATCCATTAGATAACATAATTTGTAAAGAATCACTTCTTTCAATTCTATTCTCATAACTAACTCCGCCATCTTTTAAATCTACTAATCTATTGATATTCAATTGAAGTTCACTATCTAGTTTTTTTAATAATAGGACGTTTGCTTGGTTCTCTTGACGTTGAGTATTCCAATTACTTACTTGCAGTGCTAGTAAAATACCAATCATGACTAAAACAATCTCACCAATTGCATACAATAGATATTTGCTGAATTTGTTTTCAGAAAGTAGATTTTTACGAATTTTTCGAAAGAATTTTATCATATGGTAAGTTGGTAGATAATTAGCAATTAGTTCCCTACGAAGTTAAGCAATTTCTATGCTAAATTCAAAACGAGACTAAATAATATTATTTACAGAAATTACTTTGCTTCAGTACTCACATGAAAAATAGCATCTCCTTTATATACTATAGGAGCAGTGTTAAGTCCAAAAATATAGCAATCAAAAGGAGCAAATACTTTTTTTTCAAATTCACCAAAAGGGTCATAAATTTTACCTAAAACAGTTTTATATGTAACTTTACTACCATTTTTCACTAATGATTGAAACATTCCTGAGTAAGGTGCGCGAATCCATTTACTATCTTCAATGATAATTGGATCTTTTTTAATTATGATTTCACCGTCCTGCATCTTCAATTTTTTCATGATATTCAAAGCGCCATCAACTCCACAATCAATTACACTTTGGTCAAGTTCAAGAGATTTTCCACCTTCAAAAAGTAAAATAGTTTTACCCATTTTATGCATTGTTTCTCTAATAGATTTTGATATATAATTTGAATTAACAATATATGGAGCGCCAAATAATTTTGCTAAATCAAAGGTGTTTTCTTCTCCAAACACACATCTTACATTTGGAAAATTTTCTCTTCCAGCTGCTCCTGTATGAAAATCGATTACATAATCAACTAGCGGAGCGATTTCTTTGGTGAACTTATTTGCAAATTGGCTTGCCAATGATCCAGTTGCAGATCCTGGAAACATTCTATTTAAATCTCTTCCGTCAGGAAACTCTCTTGACTGATTTAAATATCCAAAAATATTAAAAACCGGAATACAAATTATTGTTCCTCTTTTTGGTCTATTGTATTTTTTACGGATGATTTCACGAACAATTGCAACACCATTAGATTCATCACCATGAACTCCGCCCATTAATAATAATACAGGACCATCAATTTTTGCTCTATCAATAATTATTGGAATTCGTAAACTATTTCTAGTGTGAAGTTTGGCAACATCCATTTCAAGAATAGTTCTTTGCCCTCTTTTAATGCTTTTTCCTAAAATAATAAAATCATTACTCGACATTTCGCTCAAGATATTTTATAATTGTTTTTGCAATATCTTTTTTAGTTGAAGTTTCAATACCTTCTAATCCTGGAGAAGAATTCACTTCAAGTACCAACGGACCTTTTGAAGATTGTAACATGTCAACTCCTGCAACACCAAGTCCCATAGCTCTAGCAGCTTTAATTGCAGTTAATTCCTCTTGGTCTGTTAATTCAATAATATTTGCACTTCCTCCTCGATGTAAGTTAGAACGAAATTCTCCTTCTTTACCTTGTCTTTTCATAGCGCCAACAATTACACCATCAACCACAAAAGCACGAATATCTGCTCCTCCAGCTTCTTTGATAAATTCTTGAGCTATTACTCTCGCTTTTAACCCATTAAAAGCTTCTATAACCGAACTGGCTGCATTTTTGGTTTCTGCCAATACAACACCTAATCCTTGAGTACCTTCTAATAATTTAATAACTAATGGTGCACCTCCTACAGAATCAATTACATGATCCACGTCTTTTGAATAATTAGTGAATACAGTTTTTGGTAATCCTACTCCAGCTCTTGCTAAAATTTGTAAGCTTCTCAATTTATCTCTAGATCTAACCAAAGCTTGAGATTCTACGGCAGAAAATATGCGCATCATTTCAAACTGACGCACAACAGAAGTTCCAAAAAAAGTAACTGAAGCACCAATTCTAGGAATAATAGCATCAATATCATCTAAATATGCACCATTGTAAAAAATCCTTGGCTTTTTTTTCTCCAATTCAAGAATGCATTTTGAGTGATCAACAACAATAACTTCATGTCCTCTTTTTTTTCCGGCTTCAACTAATCTTCTTGTAGAATATAACTTTGGATTTCTAGATAATACTGCAATTTTCATGTTTTTTTTATGGTTTTTTTATGAATTTTTATTTTTTTTCATTTTCAATTTGAAAGAAATATTTGTTAATGAGGTGTCTACGATAAATCTATTGTTTAAGAATTTCCTTCCAATTAATACAGGAAACTTCATATCACTTCTTTCGCTTAAAGAGAGTTCGATAGGTAATTTTTCATTAAATATAGCAATGATAGTTTTAATTATAAATCGCTGTTCTGTTGTTCCATTAGAACTTTTTATCGCTTTTTCTTTATAACCTTTGACTTTATAAACTTTATTTTCATATTCTGGATGCGATGGATCTAGAATTTCAAACTCAATATATTTTTCTCCTTCAGATTCAACTTCTTTTACATCATGACAATGAATTGATGAAGTATAAGCACCTGTATCAACTTTAACTTTGATATTTTGTAAATTTAATTCAGGAAAATCTGCCTTATCAATTCTTCCGATTGTTATCATATAAAAAAAATTGGATTTTACTCAAACATTATTATGTCATAATTCTATCTAATACAGTGCGAAGTTAACTTTAAAAACTATAAAATCAATAGAATACGATTGATTGTTCATAACTTATTTTATAATAATTCTATTCGTATATTTGAACTGTGAAAAACGTTAAAATCATAGAATGTCCGAGAGATGCCATGCAAGGCATAAAATCTCACTTTATCCCAACAGAATCAAAGGCTACTTATATCAATACGCTTTTAAAAGTTGGTTTTGACACTATTGATTTTGGTAGTTTCGTTTCACCTAAAGCAATACCTCAAATGAGAGATACTGCTGCTGTTTTATCACAACTTGATTTATCTGAAACCAAATCTAAATTATTAGCAATAGTTGCAAATGTAAGAGGAGCTAATGATGCGAGTATTTTTGAAGAAATTGATTATTTAGGGTATCCTTTTTCTATTTCAGAAAATTTCCAAATGCGTAATACAAGTAAAACTATTGAACAATCTATCGTTGCTTTAGACGAAATCCTTTCAATTGCTGATAAGACGAACAAAGAGGTTGTTGCTTATCTTTCTATGGGTTTTGGAAATCCTTATGGTGATCCTTGGAATGTCAATATTGTTGCAAATTGGACAGAGAAATTGGCGAAAATGGGCGTAAAGATTCTTTCATTATCAGATACAATTGGAGTTGCTGATGGAAAAACAATATCTTATCTGTTTTCTAATTTGATTCCGTTATACCCAAAAATAGAGTTTGGGGCACATTTACATACAACACCAACAACTTGGCATGAAAAGGTAGATGCAGCTTTCACTGCAGGATGCAATCGTTTTGATGGTGCAATTAGAGGTTTTGGAGGTTGTCCTATGGCAAAAGACGAGTTGACTGGTAATATGCCAACAGAAAAGTTACATGCATATTTTACTGATAATAAAGTTAAAACTAGTTTAGATTCAGATCTTTTTAAAAATGCTTATAACAGTGCTCTTCAGGTGTTTTAATTAATATATTTCTTGAATATAATTTATTGCGCAAAACTACTTGTTGAATAAGTAAATAATTGTATATTTGCACCCTTATAAAAGTAAACTTAAAATCAATAAATATGAATCATTACGAAACTGTTTTCATTTTGAATCCCGTTTTATCTGAAGATCAGATAAAGGAAGCAGTAAAGAAGTTCGAGGACTATCTTGTTTCCAAAGGTGCCGAAATGGTACACAAAGAAAATTGGGGCTTAAAAAAATTAGCCTACCCAATCCAACACAAAAAGAGTGGTTTTTACCATTTGTTTGAATTCAAAATTGCTGGTGAAGAAATCAGAGCATTTGAATTAGAATTCAGAAGAGATGACAGCATTATGCGTTATTTAACTGTAAAATTAGACAAACACGCAGCTGCTTGGGCAGAAAAAAGAAAAGCACGCGTTAAAACTCCTAAAAAATAAGTTATGGCAAGTTTAGATCAGCAATCAAAAGGAGGAAAGCAAGGTAATGTTAGGTACCTAACTCCATTAGACATAGAAACTAAAAAAGAAGCAAAATACTGTCGTTTTAAGAAAAACGGTATCAAGTACATCGATTTTAAAGATGCAGACTTCTTATTATATTTAGTAAACGAGCAAGGTAAAATTTTACCAAGACGTTTAACAGGAACTTCTTTAAAATACCAAAGAAAAGTATCTGTTGCTATTAAAAGAGCACGTCATTTAGCATTAATGCCATATGTTGGCGATTTATTAAAATAATAAAGAGGAGAGATATGGAACTAATATTAAAACAAGACGTAGAAAACGTAGGATTTAAAGATGATCTAGTTACTGTGAAAAATGGTTACGGACGTAATTTCTTAATCCCTCAAGGAGCTGCAATTTTAGCAACTTCATCAGCAAAGAAAGTATTGGCTGAAACTTTAAAGCAACGTGCTTTTAAAGAAGAAAAAGAAATCAAAGATGCTACTAAAATTGCTGATGCAATTAAAGAATTGGAGATTAAAATACCTGCTAAAACAGGTGAAGGTGATAAGTTATTTGGATCTGTAAACAACATTGATGTTGCTGCAGCTCTTGAAACTGCAGGTCATGCAATTGAAAAGAAATTTATCAAAGTTGAAGGTGGTAACGTAAAACGTTTAGGAAAATATAATGCAGCTGTAAGATTACATAGAGCAGTTATAGTTGACTTAACTTTTGATGTTGTTGCTGAAGCAAACTAATACAAAAAATTAAAATTTATATATTTTAACCGTCCGCCTTTGGCGCGACGGTTTTTTTATTTAACACATTTTTTTAATCATATGATGAATAGTTTTTTAAAAAATATAGCGCCAAACTCTTTGAAAATATTAGATGCTACAATTGCAGTATCTGATTATGTGCCAATATCTTTATCATCAAAAAATAATGACTTAACTTTTGATATTACTTCTTCTGAGGCTTGGGAAAAATATATTCAAAAATATTTAAAAGTTCGAAATGCTAAAGTTGCTTTTGGTGGCTATTTAGAAGAAAGAAATATTTATCAAAGAAGTGCTTATTTTAATGCTACAAATGATGATAATCAAAGAAATATTCATTTAGGAATTGATTTTTGGTGTGTAGAAAACACAAATGTTTTAGCAGTATTGGATGGAGAAGTTCATAGTTTTAAAAACAACAATAACTTTGGAGATTATGGCCCAACAATTATTCTAAAACATCAGATAGAAAATAAAACTTTTTATTCTTTGTATGGTCATTTAACTGAAGCGTCTTTGCAATATATAAAATTAGGAGATAAGGTTAAGAAACAAGAGATTATTGGTCAATTGGGAAGTAATAAAGTGAATGGTGATTATGCTCCGCACTTACATTTTCAATTAATTGTTGATATCAAAGATTTTAAAGGTGATTATCCAGGCGTAGCATCAAAAAATGAAGTTGAATTCTATAAAGAAAATTGTCCGAATCCAAATTTATTATTAAAATTGCAAAATGAAACGAGCATGTTAAAAACTTTATCAAAAAAGCAGAATGATTAATAGCGAACAGCATCTGACCGTTTAAAACAATAAATATTAACAGATGAAATATAGAAGACTTACTAAAGAACAATTTGAAGAGTTACATCTAGAGTTTGCAACTTTTTTGGCAGCACAGCAAATTGATGTTAAAGAATGGAATGACATTAAAAAGAATACCCCTAAAGTAGCAGAAGAAGAGATGGACTTATTTAGTGATGTTGTTTGGGATAAAGTCCTACAAAAGGCAGCTTATTTAGAACATTTTTCACAAGATTCTATAAATCTTTTTAGATGTGATGCTGAGGAAATCCACCGAATTGTTGTAAAGGTAAAAAAAGACGGAATAAACCTTTTAAATACGGACGATTATAATTGGTTTGTAGACAACTCTCAGCATAAAACAATAGAATACTTTAAAGGTCAGAAGCCTTATGTTAAAGAGCGTAATTTAGAAGTTTTTGATTTGATTGAAAAAGGAAGTGTCGTTTCAGACGGAAAATTATATGAAGCCGTTTTTAAATTGATTTCATAAAACAAATTTGTCATTTCGAGCGCAGTCGATAAGAAAATTTGTTTATTTATTTTTAGCATCTCGACTGCGCTCGATGTGACATTTTCTTGAGTAATTTATTTAATTTAGTTATTTTTATACACAATTCAACAAATAAACAAATCCACATATTTAAAATGATCAAAAAAGAAGACATTGACTATTATAACCACATTGCTCCAATGCTGAGTGATCGTCGTAAGGCTTTATTTGATACTATTTTAAAACAACGAACAAGACACTTTACAGTTATACTTGAAGATTTGTATCAAAAACACAATACAAGTGCAATAGTGCGTAGTTGTGATATTTTTGGAGTCCAAGATGTTCATATTATTGAAAATAAGTACGACAGTTATATGTCAAATCAAGTTGGTAAAGGTTCTCAAAAGTGGATTGATTTTCATCACTATAAAGAAAAACAACTAAACACTCAAGATTGTATTGATGGAATAAAAAGTAAAGGGTATCAATTAATTGCAACAACGCCTCACAATGATTCTTGTTTGGTTCAAGATTTTGATATCACTAAGAAATCGGCATTTGTATTTGGAGTAGAAAAGGATGGAGTTTCTGAAACTATGATGAATCAAGCAGACGGATTTTTAAAGATTCCTATGGTTGGTTTTACAGAGAGTTTAAACGTTTCTGTTGCAGCAGCAATAACTTTACAATCTGTAACAGATAAATTAAGACGTTCTGATATTGAATGGCAATTGAGCGAAGAAGATCAGTTTTTTAAGAAAATTGAATGGATGGAAAAAACCATTAAGAGTATTAAGAAAGTGAAGGAGCGATATTTTGAAGAAAATAAAAGTTATTGATTTAATAATCCTTGCCTATCTTCAATCTTTATTTTTTTTCCTTCAGTAGATATTAACCCTTCTTTTTTAAATTGAGATAAAATTCTGATTGCAGATTCTGTTGCCGTACCTACAATATTTGCATAATCTTCTCTAGAAAGAACGACACTTAAGAAATCTTCATTATCAACGCCAAAATTAGTATTTATGTAAAGAATTGTTTCTGCAAGACGTTGTTTTACAGATTTTTGAGCCATATTTATTAAATCATCTTCAGCATCTTTTAAATCGTGAGCTAAGTGTTTTAATACATCCAATGAGAAATCTCTGTTGTTTTGTAATCCATTAAGAATTTCCTGCTTTGGAACAAAACACAACTCAATATCATTTAATGCAATCGCACTTAAATTTGTTTTTTCATCGCTTATAATTGAGCGTTGACCAATTAAATCTCCAACACCAAGTAATTTAACTGTTTGCTCGTTTCCGTTTGGATTAAGTTTAGTCAATTTACAAATACCACTTCTCACGCAATAAACACCATTAAGAATCATTCCTTCATTAAAAATAACATCTCCTTTTTTATAAGTTTTATCTTTTTTACAATCAGATACATGCTTCAATTCTTCTTTTGTTAAAGAGTTCATTGAATTAAATTGTCTGGCGATACAGTGTTGGCATTTACTCATTTGGTTGGTATAAGATGTAAAAATAACGAAAACATGATATATATCATATTATAAATATGAAACATTTTAAATATTTGCCCAAGGTATAAATGAGTATATAGTATGGGAAATAAAATATGTTTCCATTGTGGTGATAATTGTAATGCAGATATTATTACATTTCAAGAAAAACTTTTTTGTTGCAATGGATGTAAAACTGTGTTTGAAATTTTCTCTGAAAATGACTTAACGTGTTATTATGATTTAGAAAATTCTCCTGGAGC
>CALIIP010000030.1 GCA_938018045.1 uncultured Flavobacteriaceae bacterium | reverse complement strand
GGTTCTATTACTATTGATGGTACAAGTTTAACTGTAGTAAATTCTGGTAAAAACACCTTTAGCGTAGCTATTATTCCTTATACGTATGAACATACCCGTTTTGGTTCCTATAAAGTAGGAACTGTAGTTAATTTAGAATTTGATGTTATTGGTAAATATGTTTCTAAATTAATGGCAAACAGAGGGTAATTACAAAATATCTTCTTTAAGAGCTTTCCATAATTTTATAAGCACTAAGGCAGAAACAATTGCAATACCCGTTAAGGTTAGCGCCAAAGTTGTTTTACCATATATCCAATATCCTGTAGCAAACATACATGAATAAATAAGTGTACAACCCACAATCATTGCATATATACCCTTGGGTACACTCCACTTTTCATCATTGTTTTTAATAGATATATTGTTTTCTGATGCTTTAGCTACTACACTATTCCAACCTGGACCGCCTGGTTGTATTTTTTTATAAAAATTTTGTAAAACTTCTGGAGATTCTGGTTGTGTCATAAAAGTAGCTGCCAGCCATATAATGGTGGTTATTAATACAACAAATGGATACTCCATCCAATCTGGGAAAACACCTGTTTCTACAGCAAAAAAGAAATCGCCAATAGGCGTAAATTTTAAAATAATAGCTATTAAACCCGAGGCAAACATTGCGGTAATTTCGCTCCAAGCGTTTATACGCCACCAAAACCATCGTAAAATAAATATTAATCCTGTTCCTGCTCCAAATACTAGTAACAGGTTAAATAGTTGCAAGGCATTTTGTAGTAGTAAAGCAACAATAGCACTTAAAACCATTAACCCAACAGTAGCAATTCTACCAACTGCAACCAATCTTTTTTCTGATGCTTTTGGGTTGATTTGTTGTTTGTAAAAATCAAAAACAATATAAGAAGACCCCCAATTTAACTGCGTAGAAATAGTACTCATATATGCAGCAATTAAAGAGGCTAATACAATACCTAATAATCCGCTCGGCAGTTTTGTGAGCATAGCTGAGTATGCCAAATCATGCCCAAGTTTATCAGAAGCAATATTTGGAAACGCTTCTTGAATACTTGCAATATCAGGGAATATAACTAAAGATACTAATGCAACAAGAATCCAAGGCCAAGGCCTTAATGCATAGTGCATAATGTTGAAAAATAATGTTGCTCCAATTGCATGATTTGCATCTTTGGCAGCCAACATTCGTTGTGCAATATAACCTCCACCTCCAGGTTCTGCTCCTGGATACCAAGAACTCCACCATTGTACAGCTAAAGGTATAATTAGGAGTGTTATTAATGCTTCGGTATCATTAAAATCTGGTAAAATCGCTAGTTTATCTGCAACATTTTCGTGAACCAATAAGGCCTCAATTCCACCAACTTCTGGAAGGTTTACTAAATAAACTGCTGCCCAAATTGCGCCAGCCATAGCAACGAAGAATAAAATAAAATCTGTATAAACAACCCCTTTGAATCCACCAACAGCACTAAACACTACGGTTATTAATCCTGCACTAATAACAGTTTGCCATGGCTCTAGACCAAGCATTATTCCTCCAATCTTTATGGCAGCTAAAGTGACTGCAGACATAGTAATCACATTAAAAATGACACCTAAATATATTGCTCTAAATTTTCGTAAAAATTTTGCAGGTTTACCACCATATCTTAATTCGTAGAATTCTAAATCTGTTTTTACATTAGATTTTCGCCATAGTTTTGCATAGACAAATACCGTTAACAATCCTGTGATTAAAAATGCCCACCAAGACCAATTTCCAGAAACACCATTGGTTCTAACGATATCTGTAACTAGGTTAGGAGTATCTGTAGAAAAAGTTGTAGCAACCATTGAAATTCCCAGCAACCACCAAGGCATTGTTCTTCCTGATAAGAAAAATTCTGTAGAATTCTTACCAGATTTCCTTGAAACATAGATTCCAATAAATAAAACAATAGAAAAAAAGCCAATAATTAATGCGTAATCTAGTGTGCTTAACGAAACCATAAATATTTTTTAAAAGAAGTGGTAATTTAGCAAATAAATTGCAAATAGAAAAACCTACCTTTCATCGGTAGGTTATGATTGTCATATGTTTATAACTAATTATTTTATCTGAAGTATTGACCAATTCCAGCAGCGTCAAATTTATAAGTAGTATCGTTTTCCGACTTATCTAATTTATTGTTGATTGTTAATCCCCATAAAACCAACTCCATGCAAAAAGCTTTATCCTCGTTACCCAATTCAGTAGCATATTCTTCAATAATTGCTACTAAAGGTTTAACAGAGTTCAGGTTTGTATAGAATTCATCATCTGTATCTGTATAGTTCAATTCAATATAGTTGTTGTCAAACCAATTTATCAAGTCTGTATAAGGTGTTTTAACACCTTCCTTTTCTAGTTTTGGAATCCTAGGGAATATCTTTTCAAATTGCAGCATGACTGCATTATCAATAAGTATTTTTGCAACCTCATCAGCACCTTCTTGTTCGCCTTCATATACTAACTCGATTTTTCCTGTGATAGATGGAATGATAGACATGAAATCAACCAATCGTGTAGTTGTCTTTTCAGAACCTGTTTCAATCAAGCGCAATTTTGCAGCAGCCACAAGGTTTTCCATTGCACTGATTGTTAGACGTGCACTTACACCGCTTTTTACATCTACATATTCACTATCACGCGCTGTAAAAGCGACTTCTTCTAAAAGGTCTTTTGCCAACTCTGGAACTTGTATTGCTAATTTATCAGCAGTTGAAATCCTCGCTTCTTGTTCAGTAATTGCACGGGAAAAGGCTATTGATTTTGGATAATGTGTGAAAATTTGTGAGCCAATTCTATCTTTTAATGGCGTAACGATACTTCCTCTATTTGTGTAATCTTCAGGATTTGCTGTAAATATGAATTGAATGTCTAAAGGCATTCTTAGTTGAAACCCACGTATTTGAATATCGCCTTCTTGCAATATGTTAAACAATGAAACTTGAATACGTGCCTGTAAATCTGGTAGTTCGTTCAATACAAATATTGAACGATTTGCACGAGGAATCATGCCATAATGCAATACGCGCTCATCTGAATAAGGTAGTTTTAAGGTAGCTGCTTTAATAGGGTCTATATCACCAATTAAATCTGAAACATTGACGTCTGGTGTTGCCAATTTTTCAAAGAATCGATTTGATTTATGCACCCAAGAAATAGGAGTTTCATCTCCAAACTCTTCAATTAAATCTCTTGCGTATTTTGAAATTGGTTGAAAAGGACTGTCGTTGATTTCAGAGCCTTTAACGATTGGCATATATTCGTCTAGTAGGTCAACCATGCTTCTTGCTATTTTAGTTTTTGCTTGTCCACGCAAACCCAAAAGATTTATGTGATGGCCTGCGAGAATTGCTTTTTTTAATTGCGGGACTACTGTATCTTGATAACCAAAAAGCCCTTCAAAAACTGGTTGCTTCGCTTTAATACGTGCAATTAAGTTCGCCTGAATTTCTTCATTAATTGTTTTGTCTTTATATCCTGAACTTTTCAATTCATTAAATGTAATTTCTTTTTTCATAAACTTTTTTTGTTCTTTAAACACTCGAATGTGTTCACTATTAATATTTTCTTAGGATAAGTTGCTTTTTTTAACGCTCTGTTCATAAGTGCTTATATTCTCTTAATTCTATTTTTTTCGTAATCTTCAAAAATCATTTGTCCCAATCCTGAAAGACCTGTTAAAAATGCTTTTCCTTGATTTTGGGCTGTAAAAAGTTCTACAAATTTGCGAAGATAAGGGTCTTGGGCAATCATAAATGTTGTGATAGGAATTTTTAATTTTCTCGCCTGAGCCGCTTTGTTTAGGCATTTTGAAACTATCATCTCATCTAAGCCATTACTGTTTTTGTAAAACTCACCAGAAGGCAAACGAACACAACTTGGTTTTCCATCAGTAATCATAAAAATCTGTTTGTTTGTATTTCTTTTTCTGCGAAGAATGTCCATTGCCAATTCTAATCCAGCCACTGTGTTGGTGTGGTAGGGCCCTACTTTCAAATAAGGCAGATCTTTGATTTTGATAGGCCAAGCCTCGTTTCCAAATACAATAATATCGATAGAATCTTTTGGGTACTTACGATTGATTAATTCGACCAATGCCATAGCTACTTTTTTGGCGGGAGTAATACGATCTTCTCCATACAAAATCATCGAATGGCTAATGTCTATCATAAGCACGGTACTCATTTGCGCCTTGTGCTTTGTTTCCTCGACAATTAAATCATTTTCGGTTAAACTTAAGTCAGCTATTCCGTTATTGATTTGTGCGTTTTTTAAGCTTTCGGTCATATTAACCATCGCTAAGTCATCTCCGTATTGAAATGGCCGATTTTCGCCATCACGTTCATCTCCATGCCCTATTTTTGATGTACGATGATTGCCAATTCCACTCTTTTTTAACTTGCCAAAAATTTGGTCTAATGCATACTTACGCAATGCAGATTCTAATTTTGCAGTTAAGATATTCTTGCCTTTTCCTTTTCCTGAGTTGCCTTCTTCTGGAGTTATTTCTTCTTTGATATACCCACGTTTTTTAAGATCTTCTTCGAAATCTTCAAGTGAATATTCTTCGTTAAAGATGTTGTACTCTTTGTCAAGGGTATCTAGCCAATTGAAAGCTTCATCCAAATCACCAGAGGTATGTGTAATCAATTCTTTAAAAATATCAAACACACGGTCAAAATGAGATACTTCTTTTGAGATATGTTTACTAATTGTAAAACCTTTTCCGAAATTAAAATCAATACCACCCATACTACAGCCTTTTCTAATTTATTTGAATTTGATATAACTCAATAACATTATTACAAATATACCTTTTATCCATTTATGTATTCTGGGGAAAACAACATTTCACTAATTTTTAACTATTTGTGTTAATTAACTCATTTTTTTATAAAATTCTAATAATTATGAATTTTAAGACCTAACCTAAGTAGTTGCTTGTACCTTTTTGTTAATTCTTAATACAATCTTGAATTTAAACCAAAAATAAACCTTCAAAATCATTTGACTTTGAAGGTTTTTAGTATATTTGAATGTAGAATTTATTCTACGAAATCGCAAATTTCGGGCACTACTCTTTTGAGTGGTGCTTTTTTACTTTTATTAATAATTAGTAACTGTAATTTCTACGTGATGACCATAGTACTCTTTTACTTGTTTTAAAGTTAGAGAAAAATACATTTACTTTAGTTGTTGTTACTGTACTGTTTGATTGAGTTTTCATAATATATAGTTTTTTTTAATTGTTTTGTTTATACTAATAAGACGACAATTAAATACATTTGTTACAGTACTATGTAAAACCAAGTACTATTTTAACTAAACCTTAACAGATTTTAAGTGACAAACCAAAAAAACTCTCAAAATCAGATGATTAAGAGAGTTTTTAGTACTCAAGGCGGGAGTACTATA
>CALIIP010000029.1 GCA_938018045.1 uncultured Flavobacteriaceae bacterium | reverse complement strand
CAAAATAACCGTACCTTTGCACAAAATATTTAGTAAATGAGCAGTTTCGAAAATTTAAACTTGTCAAATCAATTGCAATACGCAATTGATGATTTAGGTTTTACACAACCAACGCCTATTCAAGAGCAGTCCTTTCCTATAATTCTTTCAGGAAAAGATATGGTTGGTGTTGCACAAACAGGTACTGGAAAAACATTTGCTTATATGCTACCAATCCTTCGTGATTTAAAATTCTCAAAGCAAGTAACACCAAGAGTATTGATAATGGTTCCAACGCGAGAATTGGTTTTGCAAGTTGTAGAAGAAATAGAAAAACTCGCAGAATATATCAACGTGCGTGTACTGGGAGTTTATGGAGGTACAAACATAAATACACAAAAAAGAGCCATTCTTCAAGGTACAGATATTATTGTTGCAACTCCTGGAAGATTGTATGATTTGGCTTTGAGTAGAGCCATCAAAATGAAATCTATTCAAAAATTGGTAATTGATGAGGTTGATGTTATGCTTGATTTAGGTTTCCGTTTTCAACTGATGAATATCTTTGAAGTCTTACCTGCAAAAAGACAAAACATTATGTTTTCGGCAACGATGACAGACGATGTAGAGGCTTTGATAAACGATTATTTTAAGAGCCCATCTAAAGTGTCTATTGCATTAAGTGGGACTCCTCTTGATAATATTTCGCAGCAATGTTATGAAGTAGAAAATTTTTACACCAAAGTAAATTTACTCTCTCATTTATTAAAAGACAAAGAAGAATTTAGCAAAGTATTGGTGTTTGTTTCAAACAAAAGAAGTGCTGACAGGTTGTTTTTAAAACTAGATGAAATATATAACGAAGAGTTATGTGTAATTCATTCTAATAAAACACAGAATTATAGAATACGATCTATAAAACAGTTTGATCAAGGCGAAAATAGAATTCTTGTTGCGACAGATGTAATGGCTCGTGGATTGGATTTAGATGAAATTAGTCATGTTGTAAATTTTGACACGCCAAACTTCCCTGAAAACTATATGCATAGGATTGGAAGAACTGGTAGAGCAGAACACGAAGGGAAGTCACTTCTTTTTTATACTGATAAAGAAACTGCAGCAAAGGAAGCAATTGAAGAATTGATGAAGATTGAAATTCCGAAAACAGAATTTCCATCAGAAGTTGAAATTTCAGAAGAATTAACTCCAGACGAAAGACCAGAAGAAATTGAGATAAACAATCCTCATAAAAAAGGAGTAGAAGATGAGAGAGGTGCAGCATTTCACGAAAAAAGTGAAAAGAATAGCCAAGTCAATGAAGGTGGATCTTACCGCAGATTGATTGCTAAAAAATATAAGAAGCCAAGAACTCGTGGTGATAAGAACTACAACAAACGAAACAAGAAGAAATAGTATATGTTACACCCATTAACCGAACAAGAACTTCACAATCTTGGAATGAATATTATTGGAGAACGTTTGCAAGAAATGGGATATGAGTTTGTTGCTATTAATAGCGAATTAAAAAAACATCCGCAGTTTGTACTTTTTAAAAAAGGTGAACCAACCATCTTTGTGTTGGTTAAGGTTTCTAGCAATATTCATCAACCAGAATCTTATGATGTTATCTGGATGGAAACTTTCAAGCAACATGCTATCAAACAAGAAGCAAAAGTTTGGTTTGCAGCAATTGGACTTGCCAATGCAGAAAGTGTTGAATTACCTGTTTTTAAAGATCAGCCATATTATGTAGCTTTTGATGATTTTGAGAAGATAATCGCATAATTAATAAGTTAACTACACAAAACAGATTCCACATAAAATGATGATTTTTAATCATTTATATTTTTTTTACTAAATTGCAGTACAAACACTTTGTATAGTCAATCATTTCCCCCTGATTTTTTTCTATAGGATTATTAATTTAAATTTAATATGAAAAAGATAAATACAGAAACTATTATATCTAATCCATTTAAGAAATTAGATTTACAACGAGCAGTAGAACTTGCAGTAAACAGATTAAAAGCCAAACAAAAAATTCTTGAAGTAGAACAAGACAATTCTGAATCATTTGTTCTAAGTGATTGTATTTTTGTGAAACATCATGATAGGATGGTTAAAATTGTAATAGAAGATATTCTTTACATTGAGGCTGAACGAAACTATAGTTGTATACATTCTAAAGGGAAGGATTATCTATTGGCAACAACACTCAAAAAGATAGACTTGAAATTACCTTCAACATATTTTATGCGTGTTCATAGATCTTTTATTGTTAATATTTCTCAAATAGATGAAGTTGGATCTACTCATATTGTAATTGCTAAAAAGGTTATCCCAATTAGTAAACACCTGCGTAAAGATCTTATGAAACGCTTTCAAACTATCTAATAATTCATTTTTTCACAATAATGTCGCTTTGATAAACTAAACGATACCTTCGGACAATAAACTGATTCATTCGTCCTTAACCGTTTTTTATCCAACAGTATAGTATATAACTTGTAGTTATTATTAACCAAAACTTTTATTATTATGAAAAAATTAAACAGCCTTTTTATGGGTTTATTTGTATTCAGTTTTATGTTTACAACAGTAACTTTTGCTCAAGAAGAAGTAAAAGAAGAATTTAAACCAGTATACATTTCTGTATCTAAAATGCATTGGAGCGCAGATTCAGATGTTGATTTCTCTGATTGGGAAAAAACAGAGCAGGAATATTTTGATAAAGTAACCAGTAAAAATGATTTGATTATTGGCTCAGGATTTTACACTCATTATTTTACTCCAGACAATTCAGAAATACTTGCAGTTTCTGTATATAAATCATGGGAAGATATGGAAAAAGCAGATGAAGTTACTGGTAAACTTATTGAGGCTGGTTGGCCAGATGAAGATGCTAGAAAAGCATTTTTTGAAAAACAAAACAGTTATTATGCTGCAAAGCACAGTGATGAAATTTATATAAGTTATAATTTTACAAAAGCGGTAAATACTGATTCTACTGAACCACTACTTTATTATGTTAGAAAAAATACGGCTAGTGGAGAAGGAGGAAACGGATATAGAGAGTTTTTTGATAACATAATTATGAAAAACAAGTATATCAAAGGATTTTTTACTCACGGACACCGTTATGGAGCAGATGCAAGAGATAGAATGGAAGTTGGAGTTTATGATAGTTTGGGAGACATTGAAAAGGCTTTTGATGAGACTGATAGATTAGTTAACGCTTATTGGCCAGACGAAGAAAAGAGAAAAGCATTCTTTAAAGAGTTTAACAAAATTTTCTCTGGACATGGAGATTATATTTATACAAATGTTCCAAGTATGTCTAAATAATTAAGATAAACTTTAATACTTTCCTAAAATAAAAAAAGCCTTTCAAAATAATTTTTGAAAGGCTTTTTTAGATAAAATAAGAAACTATTTATCAAGGCTTTTGCTCTAAAATATCGAAGAACTGTTCTAATCTAGGTAAAATCACAATTCTTGTTCTACGGTTAGTTGCTCTACCTGCAGGAGTATCGTTGCTTTCTAAAGGCACATACTCGCTACGTCCAGCAGCAATTAATCTTTTAGGATCAACGCTAAAGTCACTTTGTAAAACTCTCACTACAGATGTTGCACGCGCTGTACTTAAATCCCAATTATCTTTCATAGTTGCAGTAGAAATTGACACATTATCTGTATACCCTTCAACTTGCACTTCCATATCTGGTCTAGAAGAAATTACCGTTGCTACTTTTCCTAAAACTGCTTTTGCTTTATCTGAAACTGTTGCACTACCACTTTTAAATAATAATTTATCAGCAATAGAAATATAAACAACCGTTTTTTCAACATCAACTGTAATGTCTTCATCCTGAATTCCGGCAGCCAATTCTTTTGTTAATTGATATTTAATTGCCAAATTGATAGAATCTTTTTGCGTCATTGCAGTACGAATACCATTGATATACTTATCTTTTTCACTCAATTGAGCAATTACAGTTTTAATATTGTCTGAAGATGATTGTGTTAAAACAGTTAAATTTTCAACTTGCTTTAAAGCAGTTTTTTTATCTTCATTTAGTGATGCTATTTGATCTTTCATTGACTGAACTTGCGCTTCGGTAGAAGAAACTTTATTTAAGTTTCTGTCTTTTTCAATCAAGCATTCCTGTAAACTTGCTTTTGTGCTAACCAATTCTCGTTTTGTAGAATTGTAATTGCTTTCCATATCTGCAAATTGTTGTTTTGAGACACAAGATGTCAGAAAGATTGCTGATAGCGATAGTAAAAATATTTTTTTCATATTTTGAAATTTTAGAGATACACAAATGTATTAAAAAAGGTTCGTTTAACATAGTATTATAGTGTTTTGTGATGGTTTTAACAGAGATTTAATTGTAAATTTGTTTTAAATAATGAAATTAAAATGCAAAAAACAATCTTATTTTTTTTATCTCTAATTCTTTTCTCTTGTACTGATAATAAGCCAACATATAAAAAAGTAAAAGGCAACGCTTTTGGAACTACGTTTAATATTTTTTATCAAAACACCGATAATCAGGATTTTACAAAACAAATAGATAGTTTGATCTATGTTGTAAATAAGTCTATGTCAACTTATATTTCTAATTCTGATATTTCAAAAATCAATAATGGCGACTCAACTATTATAGTTGATAAAATGTTTGTTGAAGTATTCCAAAAATCAAATAGAATATATAAGGAAAGTGATGGCTTGTATGATCCAACAGTTGGAATTTTGGTAAATGCTTGGGGTTTTGGTCCAGAAAAACCAATTGAAAATATGGATTCACTTAAAGTAAAAGAGTTGCTCAATTTTGTAGGTTTTGACAAGGTAAAACTCATTGATAATAGAATAGAAAAGCAAAATCCAAAAATTATTTTTGATTTTAATTCGATAGCCAAGGGTTATGGTTTGGATGTTATCGGACGTTTTTTTGAATCTAAAGGTTGTGAAAATTACCGAATAGAACTTGGAGGAGAAATAAGAGCAAGAGGTGTAGACCCAACAAATGATTTATGGCGCGTTTGGCTTGAAGATCCTAATACAGATAACACACGATCGTTTAATAAATATGTTGAATTAGATAATCAATCTTTGGCAAGTTCAGGAAATTATCGAAAATTTAAAATTGATAAAAACGGACGAAAATTTGTTCATACAATAAATGCAAAAACAGGTTTTGCTACCGAAAGTAATCTTTTAGCAGCAACAGTAATTTCTACTTTAGATTGTGCAGATGTAGATGCGTATGCAACTGCTTTTATGGCAATGGGTTTTGAAAAAACAAAAGTGTTCTTAGAAGATCATCCAGAATTGAAAGCTTATTTAATTTATGTAGATGATAAAGGAGAAGAACAAACTTATACAAGTGATAATTTACTTATAACAAACAGGTAGAATTTCGCCTTTAGTTAAGCAGTATTTAGAAATTTCTTCTTCTGATAAGTTAGAAGTGTAATCAACTTCATCTACTTTAAAACCTACAGAGCGTAGTTTATCAAAATAGTCTTTTCCGTAAATTCTTACATGATCATATTGACCGAAAATTTTAGCGCGTTCTTTTTTATCAGTTATAGAGTCATCTTCAAAAGTTTTGTTTCTAGACATGTCTTGGGGAATTTGAAAAATTCCAATTCCGCCTTTTTTTAATACCCTATACAATTCTTGCATTGCTTTGGTATCATCAGGAATATGCTCTAAAACATGGTTGCAAAAAATGATGTCATAACTATTATCTTCAAATGGCAATTCACAAATATCTGCTTTTACATCTGCAATTGGCGATTCTAAATCTGTGGTTGTGTAATCTAAGTTTTTTAAGGCTCTAAATCGTTTTAAAAAACATTGTTCTGGAGCAAAATGTAATACTTTTTTATCCGCAGTAAAAAAATCTGTTTCGCTTTTTAAGTATAGCCATAACAATCTGTGTCGTTCTAGCGAGAGTGTAGAAGGAGATAAGACATTTGGTCTTTGTGTTTCATAACCATATGGAAGGAACTCACGAAAACTCTTTCCGTCAATAGGATCTGTAAATTTGTTTCCTTTTAAATAAAACGCCATTATTGGACGAACTAAATAACTTGCTTTTATAAGTATAGGTCTTGGAATTGTATTTAATATGGTTTTGAATAATCTCATTTTATCTTACTGAAGAAATTATTTCTTTGGTAATTTTTAAATGATGGTTGCTATGTAATTTAAAAAATTTAATTGCTTCTTTTAAATTCAAAACACCAAAAACTGGATGTTTGAAATGACTGTTTTTTGGCAATTTTTCTATTTCTGATAATTCTTTTCTCACAATTGCCAATTGATTTAAAAGGTCAGATTTTTCAATTTTTTCTTCTGTAGATGTTATTTTTGGGGCTTTTACTTTTCCTCGCGGAAAACGGCCAATAATAAATATAAAAGTTTTTAAAAAACTAAAACTTGATTTATATTCTTTAGGATCAGATTTTTTCAAAGTTTCACAAACAACCAAAATCACTTTGATACTATGGTCAATATGCCAAGCTACACCACTTTTTGAAACTTCACGATTTTCTTTATCATGATGTTCTATAGTCTCTGAAAATGCCTCTAATGTTTTTTCTAAAATCATCTTTATTTTTTTCTAAATTCGTCTTCTTCTGTACTCACAATCCCTAAGGCTTCATAGACATAATCAAAAGTAGAAAGTAGTTGAGGTTTATCATCAACAATTGCAACATCATGTTCAAAATGTGCACTCATTTTATTATCTTGGGTAGTGATTGTCCAACCATCATTATGGTGTTTTATTTTGTGTGTTCCCATGTTTATCATTGGTTCGATTGCTACAACCATTCCGTTTTTAAACTTTTTTCCACGACCTCGTTTTCCGTAATTTGGCATTTCAGGATCTTCGTGCATCACACGTCCAATACCGTGACCGACCAATTCTCTTACAACTCCGTAACCAAAAGATTCACAATAATCTTGAATAGCAAAACCTACATCTCCAACACGACTTCCAGCCTTAAATTCACGAATACCTCTGTATAAACTTTCTTTAGTAACATCTAATAATTGCTGAATTTCAGGAGCAATTTCACCAACAGCAAAAGTATAGGCATGATCGCCATAAAACCCATTTTTTAGAGCACCACAATCAATAGATATAATATCGCCTTCAACCAAAGGATCTTTATTTGGAAATCCATGAACAACTTGCTCGTTCGGACTCATACACAACGTATTAGGGAAATCATATAACCCTAAAAAACCAGGAATAGCATCTTGACTTCTGATGTATTCTTCTGCCATTTTATCTAACTGTAGCGTTGTAACTCCAGGTTTCACCTCTTTGGCAAGCATTCCTAAAGTTCTAGAAACTACCAATGCACTTTCGCGCATCAATTCAATTTCTTCTAATGTTTTGATTTTTATCATAATGCAAAACTAATGCAAAAAAACAAGATATTAATACTAAATTTGAGACTCTTAATATGACGAAATGGATTTTGTACACAAAAAATATTTAATTGGATCTTCTAAAGAAGTATTTGAGTTGCAAAAGGCTTCTGAGCGTTTATATCAAAAACTAGTTGCGCTCGATATATATGAATTGAATATAAGTGAATATAGTCAAGTATATTTTTTAAAACATCAAGTTGACTTGAAGTATTTATTGCAAATGTATACCTTGATTTTATTTCATTTTCAGAGAAAAGTACAAAAACCATTTGACCAAATTTCAGTTATAGATCATGGCGCAGGTATCGGTATTTTATCAATGCTGTGTAAAGAGTTGGGCATGAATATCATTTATAACGATATTTATAATCAAGTTGCAAAAGATGCAGAAATAATTTCAAAAGCAGTAAACTTGCCTTTCAATTATTATCATCACGGATCAATTGAAGATTTAGGAAATTATTGTAAAGAACAAAAAATAAGTGTCGATGGTATTGTTTCATCAGAAGTTATTGAACACATATACGATATTGAGTTATTTTTTGAAAATCTAAACTTGTTACCTTCTAAAAAACTACATTTTGTTTTTTCTACTTCGGCAAACATTAAAAACCCATTAAGAAGAAGAAAATTAATGGAGATGCAATATGTGTCAGAAAATATTGGCGAACAAGAATTTTTTGGAAGAAAGCAAAAAGATAGTATTCGTTCTTTTTTGAAAATAAGAGAAGAAATCATCAAAGTAAATGCTAAAAAAATGTCATCAAGCGAAATTATGAAATTGGCAATTCATACTCGTGGAATGAGAAAAGACGATATAGTTTTGTCAATAAAAGAATTTGAAAAGACAAAAGTATATCCCGAAAAATTAAATCATAAAACAAATACTTGTGATCCTAATACAGGAAATTGGACAGAACATCTGATGAATCCAAAAGAGTTGCAGAAAAGTTTAGAACTAAAAAAACGTGAATCTGAAATCAAAAGCGGATTTTATAGTATTGGCAATGATGGTTTTGTTAGTACTTTTATAAAAAATACGCTTAATATTCTGATAAAAACTTTAGGTAAAAAATCAATATATATAAGCCATTATTGGATGCTTGTTTCTAAATAAGCGAATGGCGAGTCATTGCTTTTGGTTGTTTTATTCCAATTAATTTTAAAATTGTAGGAGCAATATCACTCAAAACACCATCTTTTATTGATTTTAAATCATTATCAATCAAAATTATAGGAACTGGATTTGTTGTGTGTGCTGTATGTGGAGTTCCGTCAGGATTTATCATCGTTTCACAGTTTCCATGATCAGCAATTAAAATAGTTGTGTAATCATTTTTCAATGCTGATGTTATCACATCTTTCACACATTTATCAACTACTTCACAAGCTTTTATGGCTGCTTCCATAACTCCTGTGTGACCAACCATATCTCCGTTTGCGAAGTTTAAACAAACAAAATCTGTTTCTCCGTTTTCTAATTCCGGAATTAAAGCATCACGCAATTCATACGCACTCATTTCTGGTTTCAAATCGTAGGTTGCTACTTTTGGAGAGTTTTTAAGAATTCTTTTTTCTCCTTCAAATGGTTCTTCTTGACCTCCAGAAAAGAAGAAAGTTACGTGAGGATATTTCTCAGTTTCTGCAATTCTGATTTGTTTTTTATTGTTTTTGGATAATACTTCTCCTAACGTTTCTGTTAAATTGTCTTTATTGAATACGACATTAATCCCTTTAAATGACTCATCATAATTGGTCAATGTTACATAATGCAAATCCAATTTATGTGTGTTGTATTCATGAAAATGTTTTTGGCTTAACATTTCTGTTAACTCACGACCTCTATCTGTTCTGAAATTAAAAAAGACGACAACATCACCATCTTTTATAGATGTAATTGGTTCATTATTTTTATCAGTAATTATAATAGGTTTGATAAATTCATCGGTAACATCTGTATCATAATTTTGCTGAATTGCAGTATTAATATCGTGTGTTTTTAACCCTTGAGCATTCACTAAACCATCATATGCCAACTTTACACGTTCCCAACGTTTATCACGATCCATTGCGTAGTAACGACCTGTAATTGTTGCTAATTTAGTGTTGGTTTTTGAGATGTGATTTTCTATATCAGCAATAAAATTAATTCCTGTTTTTGGTCCAACATCACGACCATCTGTAAACCCATGAATAAAAGAATTTTGAACTCCACATTCGTTCGCAGCATCTACCAAACCTTTTAAATGATTTATGTGTGAGTGAACTCCGCCATCACTTAACAATCCTAAAAAATGAAGGTTTTTATTGTTTTCTTTGGCGTATTTAAAAGCATCAGTTAATATTTTTTCTTTGCCTAAAGTATTGTTGTCTACTGCTAAATTTATTTTTGCTAAATCTTGATATACAATACGTCCAGCACCTAAATTCATGTGACCAACTTCGCTATTTCCCATTTGACCTTCAGGCAAACCAACGTGTAAACCATCTGTTCTTAAGGCAGCATTCGGATAATTTTTGTAGAGCGAGTCTATAAACGGAGTTTTTGCATGGTCGATTGCAGATACTTTAGGATCAGGAGAAGTTCCCCAACCATCGAGTATCATCAAGATTACTTTTTTGTTCATAGTTATTTTCGATACTTTTTTATTGCCTCTTTAATCATCTCAATTCTGTTTTCAGGATCAGGATGTGTACTCATTCTTTCAGGAGTTCGATTTGGTCCTGCAGCAGCCTTTAAAATTTTCATAAC
>CALIIP010000028.1 GCA_938018045.1 uncultured Flavobacteriaceae bacterium | reverse complement strand
CTGGAAATAATTTTACGTGGAGTTTACTTTGGCAACAGAAACTTACTACTTATTTAGATTTGAATATCAATTATTTAGGTAGAAAAAGTGAAACTTCTAAAACTGTTCATACTGGAACTGTACAATTAAGAGCGCATTTTTAGGCATAATTATTGTTAATTACAACGCAACTATTAATTAGATTTAACATCTATTAAAAAACTTAAATTATTAACATGAAAAAAATCACACTTATTGCATTATTTTTAGTTGTTACGCTTTCAACTTTTGCGCAAAAAACCGAAGTTAAAAACGATATAAAAAGCAACGAATTAAAAGTAAATATGACCAATTTAATTATTTTTAAATGGGTTGATTTTAGTTATGAGCGCTTACTTAATGAAGAGTCATCGGTTGGAGTTGGTATGCTTGTTGCTCTTGATGATGAGATTAATGGATCAGATGAATACCGTACGTTTTCTTTAACTCCGTATTACCGTCATTTCTTTTCAAGAAAGTATGCTGAGGGATTTTTTGTTGAAGCATTTACAATGTTACATACAGGAAATGATGAAGTTTATGAATATGATTCAATAACTCTAAACGGAACATATTCAGATAAAAAATATACAGATTTCGCAGTTGGTATTTCAACTGGTTTTAAAATAATAAGTAAAAGAGGTTTTGCTGCAGAAATTTATTTAGGTATTGGTAGAGATTTATTAAACAAAAGCGACTTAGAAGTTGTTGGTCGTGGTGGTTTGTCTATTGGTTATCGGTTTTAATACCTACTTTAGTTAAAAAAAGGAGCCTTAACATAATTTATGTTAAGGCTCCTTTTTTTGTGATAAGTTTAGCCTTCTTTAACGTTCTCTTACAATTTCATAGGTGTTTAATATTCTAGGTTTGCGCCATTATTAATCTATAAAATTTATTATACCATGAAAAGAATTACATTATTGACATTGTGCCTAATTGCAAGTGTATCAACATTTGCACAAAAAACTGAAGTAGAAGAAAAAGAACCAAAACACGAAGTAGGAATCGATGTTTTAGATTTAATCGGACTAAAAAAGTATGAATTTTCTTATGATTATTTATTAAATGATTCTGAAAGTATTGGTACTCAAATTTCGTTTTCTTCAGAAAATGAAGACTTCATTGACAATGAAGGTTTTCAAGAAAACTTTACAATGTCTGTTAATTATAAGCATTATTTTTCTAAAAAATATGCGCAAGGTTTTTATGTAGAAGGATTGGCAAAATATAGTAACGGAAAAGCGTACTTAGAAGATTCAACAACTTTTGATTTCCTTATAAATGATTCCAAAAGTTACAATGGCATAGACGCAGGTTTTGGAATTGGTTATAAATTTGTTTCAAAAAGAAACTTTTTTATTGATGCTAATATAGACATCAGTAGAAATCTTCATAATTCATTAAATTCCAATGATAACTATAATATTCCGAAAGCAATATCCAATCTTGGGATTACAATTGGAAAACGATTTTAACCTATAAAAAAACCTCCAAGAGATTCTTGGAGGTTTTTATTTTTATATTCTTTATTTCTTTACATCTTCATCAACCAAGATTTCATAGAAACTTCTTTTTCTATAATACCTTTTATTTCTGATATTTTTACACGTTGCTGTTCCATCGTGTCTCTATGACGTATCGTTACAGAATCATCATTTAAGGTGTCGTGATCAACTGTAATACAAAATGGTGTTCCGTTAGCATCTTGCCTTCTATAACGTCTTCCTACAGCGTCTTTCTCATCATAAGTTACACTGAAGTCCCATTTTAAATCTTCCACTATTTTACGTGCAACTTCTGGCAATCCATCTTTTTTAACCAAAGGCAAAATGGCTGCTTTTGTTGGTGCTAAAACTGCTGGTAATTTTAAAACTGTTCTTGTAGTTCCGTTCTCCAATTCTTCTTCTTGCAATGAATTTGAAAATACTGCTAAAAACATTCTATCTAATCCTACAGATGTTTCCAAAACATAAGGAACATAAGATTTGTTCTCTTCGTGATCAAAAAACTGTAATTTTTTTCCTGAATGTTCTTCGTGTGCTTTTAAGTCAAAATCGGTACGAGAATGTATTCCTTCTAATTCTTTAAATCCGAAAGGAAATTTGAATTCAATATCTGTTGCTGCATCAGCATAATGTGCTAACTTTTCGTGATCGTGAAAACGGTAATTATCTTCACCCATTCCCAATGATAAATGCCATTTCATTCTGTGCTCTTTCCAATGCTTATACCAATCTGATTGTGTTCCTGGTTTTATGAAAAATTGCATTTCCATTTGCTCAAATTCACGCATTCTAAAGATAAATTGACGTGCAACAATCTCATTTCTAAATGCTTTTCCTGTTTGTGCAATTCCGAACGGAATTTTCATACGTCCAGTTTTTTGAACGTTTAGGAAGTTTACAAAAATTCCTTGAGCTGTTTCTGGACGTAAATATAAATCCATTGCAGTTTCTGCGGATGCTCCTAGTTTTGTACCAAACATTAAGTTGAATTGCTTCACGTCTGTCCAATTTCGAGAACCTGATAACGGATCAGCGATTTCTAACTCTTCAATCAATAATTTTACATCTGCAAGGTCTTCATTTTCCAATGATTTTCCCATCCTTGAAAGAATCGTATTTATCTTTTCCTGATAACCTACAACTCTACCATTCGTAGAAATAAATTCTTCTTTATTGAATGCATCGCCAAAACGCTTTTCTGCTTTTTTAACTTCTTTTTCAATTTTCGATTCTATTTTAGCACAATAATCCTCTATTAATACATCTGCTCTGTAACGCTTTTTAGAATCTTTATTATCTATCAACGGATCGCTAAAAGCATCAACGTGACCTGAGGCTTTCCAAATTTTTGGGTGCATAAAAATTGCACTATCCAAACCAACGATATTCTCGTTCATCTGAACCATTGCTTTCCACCAATATTCTCTTATATTTTTCTTGAGTTCAACTCCGTTTTGCGCATAGTCATAGACTGCGCTTAAACCATCATATATTTCGCTACTTTGAAATACATATCCATATTCCTTTGCATGTGATATTACATGCTTAAACTTATCTTCTTGTTTTGCCATTGTGCAAAAATACTAAAGGAATTTACATTAGCACTAATTAGTAATAAAAAAAGTGGATGCGCTTTGAAAGAACATCCACTTTTAAAAATTTTATGAATAAAATAACCTATTTCAACGCAAATTTAGAACGCGCAACCAATTGTCCGCCTAAAAACACATTTACAGTATGTATCCCTTTAACCATTTCCTTTCGGTTTACTTCGACCAAAGAAACAACATCAATATCTTGGTTGTTATAACTAACAGCTGTTTTATCTGTGTAAATCATCGTTTCTCCGTTCTCCAAAA
>CALIIP010000027.1 GCA_938018045.1 uncultured Flavobacteriaceae bacterium | reverse complement strand
TTCTAATCCACATAGGAAGCGTTTCTGTCACCAACATTCTATTTGATAAAACTGGCAAGGCATTTTGTTCTCCGTCAGAAAAATCTCCTGCTTTTGCCACAATTTTATATTGAACAGCCTGCACTTTGTTATGCGGAATTGATAAATAAAAATTATGATTTGTATTCCCTTTTGCATCTACAGTAAATGTGCTTGGCTTTTTTTGAATAGCACCAACCAACGCATCTATATTTTTCCCTGTTACAGCATCAGTTAACTCTAGACTAATAATTCCACTTAAAGGTTTGTCTGTTAAATTTGCAATCTTTGTAGAGAAAACAATTTGATCTCCTTCACGCAAGAATCTTGGCGGATTTGGCAACACCATTAACTCTTTTTGAGTGACAGTACTCAAGGTTTTCGTTGCCGATTTCATGTCTTTGGTATGTGTCAATAATTGCAATTTCCAACGCGTTAATGCTTCTGGAACTGTAAAATCAAAACTAACTGTACCATCTTTGTCTGTTCTTAAATGCGGAAAGAAAAAGGCTGTTTCTTTAAAGTTTTTTCTGAGTTTTATTCCTTGTAAAGAGGTTTTTGGCACTGGAACTTCAGCAATATGTAATTGAGATTTTCCTCCAACAATTTTACTATCAGGAACCATTTCGCCTTTTTTAATCATTAAATGATAATCAGGAGTACTTTTTTGGCTTTCTGTTATCATTACGTCTTGAACAAAAACTTCTTCAGACAGTTCATCTTCAGAAACATTAACTCCAGCAACTCTGCCTTCGAGGGCTCTTGTAAGACGATATTGATTTCTATTCAAACTAAACCCAAACCAATTTAAGTTGTCATAGCCTTGTTGCGCAATGTTGAAACGGTTATGATGTTGGTTTCTAATATTAAAATAACTCGTGCCAAAACTATAGTTTGCTGTGCTGTTTCCATAAGCGCCATAAGTTCTGCGTTGTATTGGATTAAAAGACCAATCATGTTCTTTAAATTCATCTAAAGAAGCATCATACATTGAGGCTAAAAGTTCTGCCGCAACTTTATCGTTCTTATCTCCTTTTATTTTAAAACTCCATGTTTGCTCACTTCCAGGTTTCATCTTGTCTCTAAAAGTCAAGGTTTCAACAGATAAGTTATCTTCATTATAAGGAACAGAAATATTTATACTTCCGCTTTCAAAACTGTTGTAGTTTACATAGTAATATTTAATTGCAAAACCACCAATATCTTCTTTGTTTACAGGAATCTTTAATGTTTTTATTTCGTTGTTAAGATGCACAAAATAAGTATTAGTAATCTTGTGATCTTTCTCAACTTGAATGGTTACTGTCAAATTTTTTGAAGCCGAACCAACTTTTAATTCAACTTGATCATTCTCTTTGTAAGAAGTTTTATCAGTATTGATAAAAAACAATTTACTATCAGCAATCTTGGTATCATTGTTACTAAAAACTGAAAAATGTTGCTCGTCTTTTACTTCTTGTCCGAACTTGTCTTTACAGTCAAGTACAACAATATATTTTCCAGAAACCCACTTTTTAATTGTCTCTAGATTTAGTTCTTTTGCTTTATCGGTATCAAAAGTTTTGTCAAAAACGAGTTTTCCTTTTTTCCATTGTTGTTCGTTGCTTTCGTCATCTGTAAAAGGATCATGCGGAAATAAGTTTTTAAATTCAGTTTCTGTAAAATCTTGATAATCTGGAGCGTTCCAAGGTCGTTTTCTTAACGGATTTTCAGGAGCAACTAATTTATATATTTTGAGGTTTCCTTTGGTTGGAACAAACTCATTATTCAGATTATTTGTAGTAATCGTGAGTTTATTTTCTTTAGAAGTTTTATCAACTTTAGCATCTATGGTAACATTTGCAGTCAATGCATGATAACCAACCTTAACATTTGTTTCCGTGCTGCGCGTTTCACCGTTAATGTCTGTAACATCAGCATAGACTTTGTAATTAAATGTTGGCTGAGACTCTTTTGAAACCTTTAAATCAGGAATTGATTTGAAAGTAATTTCGTACTTTCCTTCGCTATCAGTAACAGATTCTCCATGCGTAATTTCCATTTCCTCAGAGCGATAATAGTTTGATCTATACCAACCATACCAACGCGGATAATTTGCCGTTCTCACAACACGATATGCAACTTTTGCATCTGTAATATTACTTCCTGCAAAAGCAGTTGCAGTCCCATTAACTGTAATGCTGTCATTTAATTTATAAGTTTCAGTTATTGGTTTGAACTCAGTTTCAAACTTCGGACGTTTGTATTCTTCTACAGAGAAATTATATCTAGAATAGTTGAAGCGTAAACCATTTTTAAGGTGTTTTTTATTTTGACTAATTGCAATTGAATAGTTTCCTGTCAATCCATTTGAAGGCAAGATGAATTCACCTGAAACCGAACCAAAATCATTTAGTTTTAAGTCAAGTTTTTTTACTTCTTGATTGTTGGCATCGTATAATATAACTTCAACAAACTCATCAGTAAACACTTCAGATTTCTCACCTTGTTTTTTTAGCACAATTGCTTTAAAATAAACTGTTTGTCCTGGACGGTAAATACTTCTATCAGTAAAAA
>CALIIP010000026.1 GCA_938018045.1 uncultured Flavobacteriaceae bacterium | reverse complement strand
TCGCTAGCTATCGCATCAATTCCGAAAGTATTGTAAGGTTTAAGTGATATGTTTTTTTGAATATTCACTAATCTTTATAAACCTTTAAAGCTTGTTTTAAAATATTAATTGCTTTTATTAAGCTCTCATTATTTAAAACATATGCAATTCTAATTTGATTTAAGCCAACTCCTGGAGTTGAGTAAAATCCAGCAGCAGGAGCAACCATAATTGTTTCTCCATCAACATCAAATGATTCTAATAGCCATTGAGCAAACTTATCTGCATTTTTGATAGGTAGTTCCACGATACAATAAAAAGCGCCTTTTGGTTTTGCAACCTTAATCCCTTCTATTTTTTGTAATCCTTCAATCAACGTATTTCTTCTTTTCACATATTCTTCAATAACTTCGTCAAAATAACTTTGAGGAGTATCTAAAGCAGCTTCAGAGGCAATTTGTGCTAATGTTGGCGGACTTAATCTTGCTTGCGCATATTTTATAGCAGTTTTGATAACTTCTTTGTTTTTAGAGACCAAGCAACCAATTCTTGCGCCACACATACTGTATCTTTTTGATACAGAATCGATAATGATTGCATTTTCGGCTAAACTTTCTTCTTGTAATATTGAATAATGTTTAATTCCGTCGTAAGCAAACTCTCTATAAACTTCATCAGAAATTAAAAAAAGATCGTGTTTTTTAACAATTGCGGCTAATTTTTGAATCTCTTCTTTACTATATATATAACCTGTAGGATTTCCAGGATTACAAATTAAAATTGCTTTCGTTTTTGAAGTAATTAATTTTTCAAACTCTTCAATTGGAGGCAATGCAAAATTGTCATCAATTTTAGAAATTACTGGAACAACTTTTACTCCTGATGCAACAGAAAATCCGTTGTAGTTAGCATAAAAAGGTTCTGGTATAATTATTTCATCATCCACATCCATTATACTTCCAAAAGCAAAAAGTAACGCTTCACTACCGCCAGTAGTTACAATAATATCATCATGTTTTACGTGAATATCATGTTTGCTATAGTAGTTTGCTATTTTAGTTCTATATTTTTCAGAACCTTCAGATCTTGTGTAAGCAATGGTAGTTAATGAATGCACTGCGATTGCATCAAGTGCAACTTGAGGTGTTTTTATGTCTGGCTGACCTATGTTTAAATGAAAAATCGTTTTACCTTGTTTTTGAGCCTTTTCAGCAAATGGTACAAGTTTTCTAATAGGTGATTCTGGCATTGATTGCCCTTTGGAAGATATTTTTGGCATTACGTAATATTTTATAGCAAAATTGCAAAATTATTTTCAATGAATTGCCTTTTTTGTATTTAAATTTTAAAGGTTAAATCTTTCTTAATTATTTTACTTAGATAATTTATTTGGGTATATTGTGTATCTAAATATTTAATTTGGATAAACGTTATTATAAAATATTATTTTTATTAATAAGCCTTTTGTTTTCTGCAAATTCGTTTGCTCAAAAATTTAATTTATTGGGCGAAAAGGACTTTTATAAAACAAGTTTTAAGATGATTAATAACTTGATTATTATACCAGTTGAAGTAAATAACACAAAATTGACTTTTATTTTAGATTCAGGAGTGTCATCTACTGTGATTTTCAATTTATCGCCATCAGATTCATTAGAAATAAAACAAGTAAAAAAAATATTCATAAGAGGTTTAGGTGGCGGAGAACCAATTGAAGCATTACATTCTAAAGGCAATAAGTTTAAAATGGGTCCGCTATTCGCCCCTAACAATGACTTATACATTGTATATAAAGAGAAATTAGATTTCTCTTCAAAACTTGGTATTACTGTTCATGGGCTTATTGGTTATGATCTTTTAAAAGATTTTGTTGTTACTATTGATTATAGTCATAAAAAAATAACGTTTACAAAACCTGAGAAGTATAAATATAAGAAATGTAAGAACTGTGAAACATTTGATTTGGAGTTTTATAAGAATAAACCTTACATAAATGCTGAAGTCACGGTAATTGAGCCTAATAATAAAAAAATACCAGTAAAATTATTGATAGATTCTGGAGGAACTGATGCAGTTTGGTTATTTGAAAGTGATGAAATATTAATTCCTGAAAATTCTTTTAAGGATTTTATGGGAGAAGGGATTAGCGGAAGTATTTTTGGTATGCGGAGTAAATTAAAATCATTTTCGTTAAAAAAGTTTGTTTTTAAAAATCCAAATGTTGCTTATCTCGATTCTACATCATCATTATATGCTAGAAAATATGAAGAAAGAAACGGTAGTATCGGCGGGAATATATTAAAACGATTTAAAGTTACTTTTGATTATCCGAATTCAAAAATCACTTTTAAAAAGAATCGTAATTTTAAAGATAGTTTTGGATATAACTTAAGTGGTATTGAGTTGATGCATGCAGGACAAGAGTTGGTTAAAGAGGTTAGTCGTGCTGCATTTATGGTTTCTAAAGGTTCAAGTAATGTTGGATCTGGAGACTCAGTAGTTTTTGATTATAATCAAGAATATAAACTCCAGCCTTTATACGATATTTACCAAGTTAGAAAAGGTTCTCCTGCAGAAGTTGCAGGGATTAGAGAAGGTGATACATTAATTAAAATTAATGGTGTATTCGCTTATAACTATACATTACAGCAGCTTGTTAATAAGTTTCAAGGAGCAAATAACAAAAAAGTTAGTTTGGTTGTAAATCGTTATGGACAAGAAATAAAATTTACATTTAGATTAAAAGATATTCTAGAATAAAAAAGCATCCGCTTATTGCGGATGCTTTTTTATTTTTATGTTATTATTTCTACTTATTAGAAATCACTGCTTTTGATTTTTCAACAACACTTGTAGTTTCTTCCTTTAATACAATACCTTTAACACGTACTACCTTTCTTGGTTCTGTAGCGTTTGAAGTTATAGTTACTGTTTTAGAGAATCCTCCAGTTCTTTTAGTGTCGTATTTTACTTTAATTTTTCCTGTTTCTCCAGGCATTATTGGTCCTTCAGGCTTTGTTGGAACTGTACATCCACAACTTCCTTTTACTTGGTCAATAATTAAAGGCGCATTACCTACATTAGTAAATACAAATTCGCGCTCTCCGTCTGATCCGTTTTCAATTTTTCCGTAGTCAATTGTTTCAGTTTCAAATTCAAATGCAGGACCGTCTGCTGTTGTTGTTTCTTGAGCATTCATCGAAATTGAGAATACACTTACAAATAATATTAAGGCTAATTTTTTCATTGGTTTTGTTGTTTTAAAGGGTAAAATTACTACTTTTTTTTTGTTTTCAAAATATTTTACAATCATATCTTATAATTGTACATTTGCAAAGCATATTACAAATAGCATACCAAAGATGAATATACCAGCAAAATATAGTCCAATAGAAGTTGAAAAAAAGTGGTACGACTACTGGATGGAACATAATTATTTTCATTCAACTCCAAATGATAAAGAAGCATATACGATCGTAATTCCGCCTCCAAATGTTACAGGAGTCTTGCATATGGGACATATGTTAAATAATACCATTCAAGATGTACTTATAAGACGTGCAAGATTGAAAGGATTCAACGCTTGTTGGGTTCCAGGAACGGATCACGCATCAATAGCAACTGAAGCAAAGGTTGTAGCGAAATTAAAAGAAGATGGTATTGATAAGGCTGATTTGACAAGAGATGAGTTTTTAAAACATGCTTGGGAATGGACAGATAAACACGGAGGAATTATACTTGAGCAATTAAAGAAATTAGGTGCATCTTGTGATTGGGAACGTACAAAATTTACGATGGATGACGATATGTCTGAAGGTGTAAAAAAAGTATTTATTGATTTGTTTGAAAAAGGAGATATTTATCGTGGTTATAGAATGATAAATTGGGATCCTGTTGCAAAAACGACTTTGTCTGATGAAGAAGTGATTTTTGAAGAAAAACAAGGAAACTTATATTATATAAATTATAAAATTGAAGGTTCTGATGAAGTTCTAACGATTGCTACAACACGTCCTGAAACAATATTGGGTGATTCTGCAATATGTATCAACCCAAATGATGAGCGTTTTACGCATCTAAAAGGAAAGAAAGCAATTGTTCCAATAGCAAATCGCGTGATTCCTATTATAGAAGATGAATATGTTGATGTTGAATTTGGTACAGGATGTTTAAAAGTTACACCTGCACACGATCAAAATGATAAAGTTTTAGGAGAAAAACACAATCTTGAAGTAATTGATATCTTTAATGATGATGCTTCGTTGAATTCCTTCGGATTACATTATCAAGGAAAAGATCGTTTTGTAGTTCGTAAAGAAATTACAAAAGAATTAGAAAATTTAGGTTGTTTGGTGAAGATCGAGCAGCATATACATAAAGTTGGAACATCAGAAAGAACAAAGGCTGTAATTGAACCAAAAATTTCAGCACAATGGTTTCTTAAGATGGAAGAGTTGGTAAAACCAGCATTAAAAGCGGTTTTAGAAGACAAAGAAATCAAGTTGTTTCCAAAGCATTATAATAATACATACCGTCATTGGCTAGAAAATATTAGAGATTGGAATATCTCACGTCAACTTTGGTGGGGACATCAAATTCCAGCCTATTTTTATGGTGATGGTGTAAATGATTTTGTGGTTGCAGAAACGAAAGAAGAAGCATTAGAAAAGGCAATTGAGAAGTCTAAAAATTCAAATCTAACTGCAAATGACATAAAACAAGACGAAGACGCTTTAGATACTTGGTTTTCTGCTTGGTTATGGCCAATTTCAGTTTTTGATGGGATAAATAATCCTGATAATGAAGAGTTTAACTATTATTATCCGACTAATGATATTGTAACTGGTCCAGATATTATTTTCTTTTGGATTGCGCGTATGATTTTCGCAGGATATGAATTTAAGAAAGAAAGACCATTTACAAATGTTTATTTCACTGGAATTGTACGTGATAAACAACGTAGAAAAATGTCAAAATCGTTAGGAAATTCTCCAGATCCAATTGGTTTGATTGAAAAATACGGTGCAGATGGAGTTAGAGTCGGAATGCTATTATGTTCGGCAGCAGGAAATGATTTGTTGTTTGATGAAGAATTATGTCAGCAAGGAAAAAACTTTTCTAACAAAATATGGAATGCATTTAGATTGGTTAAAGGATGGGAAATTTCTACAGAAATAGAACAGCCAGAATCTGCTAAAATTGCGATTGAATGGTAT
>CALIIP010000025.1 GCA_938018045.1 uncultured Flavobacteriaceae bacterium | reverse complement strand
TTTTTAAACCTTGAATGGAAACAATTTTTCCGATCTCCAACTTGGCAAAAAAGCATCGCATTAAAAATTTTAATGGGCTTTTTTGCGCTTTATTTTATTGTAATGTTCCTAATTATGGGAACCGTAATTTATTACGGAATTAAAAAAGGACTTCCAGAATCAGATCCTCTTCTAGTAGTTACAGGATTTTTATTTTATTGGATGCTTGGCGATTTAATGATGCGTTTTTTCCTTCAGAAATTGCCAATAATGACGGTAAAACCATTATTAACCTTACCAATTAAAAGAAGTGAAATTGTTCATTATGTATTGCGAAAATCTGCAATATCATTTTTTAATTTCCTACCGTTATTTGCAATTATACCTTTTAGTATTGTACTTATTAGAGAAGGATATGATACTCCTGTAGTTTTAATTTGGCTACTTACAGTGATAATTATAGTGCTGATAAACAACTACTTAAATTTTATTATTGAAGCGCTATCTGCTAAAACAGCCTTGTCTTTCTTACCAATATTGGTTGTTTCAGGGACATTATTTGCGCTAAACCATTTTGAAATAATATCATTTTCATCATTTATTTCTGATGGAATTATGAGCATCACTGCAAATCCAATATTGATAGCAGTTCCACTACTTATTTTAGTTGGATTGTATTTATATAATTTCAATATATTAAAGAGTGGTTTATATGTTGATGGTGCGGTGAAGGCAAAAGTTGAAGTCGCAAAAACAACAGACATGTCTTGGACAAATAGGTTTGGAGATATTGCCCCTTTTATGCAATTGGATTTAAAATTGATAATGAGAAATAAGCGTTCAAAATCTACATTACCATTAATGCTCATCGGTTTGTTATACGGTTTGTTTTTCTATCCACAGCCAATGTATCAAGACAAGGTCTTTATGTATGCATTTATAGGAATTTTTTCTACAGGATTTTTCCTTATTAATTTCGGGCAGTTTATTCCGGCTTGGGACAGTAGTTATTATAAAATGTTGATGAGTCAAAACTTTAAATACGAGCGTTATTTAAAATCGAAATTCACGTTGATGGTGATGAGTGTAATCATTCTTTTCGTTCTTGGGATTCCTTATGTTTATTTCGGATGGAAAATTTTAATAGCACATTTTGCAGCAGCAATTTATAATATTGGTGTGAATTCTCATGTAATTATGTATGGAGGATCATTTAATAGAAAAAAAATAAATCTTGATCAAAAAGCAGCCTTTAATTATCAAGGAACAGGAGCAGTACAATGGTTAATTGGACTTCCGTTAATGTTACTTCCAATGGCGATTTTCGGATTATCAAATTGGCTTTTAGGCTTTGAAGCAGCAATTGCTATTCTTGCAGGATTGGGATTGCTAGGAATCGTATTACATAAAAAAATAATGAGTATAATTTCAAAAAAATATTTATCAGTAAAACACAAAATGATCGAGGCTTTTGATCAAGAAAACTAATACAGACGAACAATGATACAAACTACAGAACTTACAAAAACATACGCAGGAACAACGGTTTTAAACATCAATAGTTTAGAAATTCCAAAAGGGCAAAGTGTTGGATTGGTTGGAAATAATGGCGCAGGAAAAACAACTTTTTTCAACTTGTTATTAGATTTAATAAAGCCAACTACAGGAACTATTAGTTCAAATAACATTCAAGTTGATACAAGTGAAGATTGGAAATCATTTACAGGTTCATTTATAGACGAATCTTTTTTAATTGGTTATTTAACTCCAGAAGAATACTTCTATTTTGTTGGTGAATTAAGAGGTCAAAATAAAGCAGACATTGATACATTTGTAAGTCAATTTGAAGAAATTTTTAATGACGAAATCATCGGTAAAAAGAAATATTTAAGAGATTTATCAAAAGGAAATCAGAAAAAAGCAGGAATTGTTGCTGCATTGATTGGAAATCCTGAAGTGATAATTTTAGATGAGCCTTTTGCAAATTTAGATCCTACAACACAAATAAGATTAAAAAAGATGTTGAAAGAATTGGTAGATAATAAAGACGTTACTGTACTTATTTCTAGCCACGATTTGGGCCATGTAACCGAAGTTTGTGAACGTATTGTCGTTCTAGATAAGGGGAATGTTATCAAGGACCTTGAAACTTCTGAAGCAACTTTAAAAGAGTTGGAAGCACATTTTGCGTTGTAAATTTTAAAAAACTATGTTTTGTCATTCCGCACTTGATGCGGAATCCACAATAAATTAAGTTTTAGATTTCTGCTTTCGCTGGAATGACAACTGTTTTTGTAAAGAGCCTTTCCACTTAAAAACAACTAAGAAACCAGCAGTTTCTGAATTAATTTGTATTTTTACACTCCTTTGACAATATATACAAGGGAATTTAGTTAAAACCAATACAAATTATTTTCAAATTTGAAAAAGATACTAAATACATATATTCCTTTGTTTGCACTTCTGTTTGCTATCAGTTGTTCTACAAAAAAAGATGCTGCTCTAAACAGAGGTTGGCACTCTTTAAACACAAAGTTTAATGTGCTTTATAATGGTAATCTTGCACTTGAAGATGGCCTTAAAGAACTCAACTCAAAATACAAAGATGATTATTGGCAAACACTCCCTATAGAACCACTAAAGGTCGAAGAATTAGCAATTCCTGGAATTGATGCTAAAGGTGATAATTCTAATGCATCTTTTGAAAAAGCAGAAGAAAAAGCAGTAAAAGCCGTTCAAAAACATTCCATGAGTATCAAGGGAAAAGAGCGAAATAATCAAATAGACGACGCTTATTTACTCTTAGGAAAGTCACGTTATTACTCTCAACGATTTGTTCCTGCGCTAGAAGCATTTAATTATGTGCTAGAAAAATATCCAACAGCAGATTTAATTCATGAAACAAGAATTTGGAAAGCAAAAACTCAATTGAGATTGAATAATGAAGAATTAGCACTTCAACAATTGCAATATCTACTAAAAAAAGAAGAATTGTTGGAAGATGATATTCTTGAAAAAGCGCATACAGCAATTGCAATGGTTTATACAGAATTGGATAGTACAGATTTGACTATCCATCATTTAAAAAGAGCCACAATTACCGATAAAGATAAAGAACAAAAAGCACGTAATTTATTTGTTTTAGGGCAACTATATCGCGAACGAAGCGATATTGATTCATCTCAAATGGCATTTCAGCAAGTAATAGAGATGAAGAAAATTCCGTATAAATACAGAATTCATTCTCAAATAGAAAAAGCAAAAAACGTTTCTGACAGTACAGATACATCAGCACTTATTAAAACATTAGATAAATTAATTAAAGATAGAGACAATCGTCCTTATTTAGATGAATTGCACTATCAAACAGGGTTGGTACAGCAAAAACTAGGAAGAATTGACATCGCAGAAGAACATTTTATAAAATCTGTTCATACAAAAAGCGCGAAGCAATTTCAACAAGGACTTTCTTATGAAGAACTAGGAAACATCTATTTTGACAAAGCAAAATTTGTGTATGCAGGAGCATATTATGATAGTGTACTTTCGATTCCTGTTGCGAATAAAAATACCAAACGTTTACGCAGTTTAAAAAGAAAACGCGATAACTTAGAAGAAGTTATTTCTTTTGAAGAAATATCTCATAGAACAGATAGTATTTTAAATATTGTTGCGATGAGCAAGGAAGAGCAAACAGCGTTCTTTCAATCACATATTGATGCACTTAAAGAGGCAGAAGAGAAAGAGGCTCAAGAAGAATTAAATGCCGGTTTTGGATCTTTTGACGATGCAAGAAATCAACCAAATAATTCTGGAAAATGGTATTTTTATAACACACAAGTTTTAGGTTTTGGGACTCAAGAATTTCAACGAGTTTGGGGAAATAGACCTCTAGAAGATAATTGGAGATTGTCTGATAAATCTGTTTTTAGAGACAATGACGACGAAGAAGATGCAGAAGAAATTACGGATGTTATTGAAGCATCAAAAAAGTATGATATTGCATCTTATTTAGATAGAATTCCGACAGAAAAAAGGGTTATAGATAGCATAAAAACTGTCAGGAATGATGCGTATTATAATTTAGGATTGATTTATAAAGAGCAATTTAAAGTATATGAATTGGCTACTGATAGATTAGAAAAGTTACTTTCTTTTTCTCCTGAAGAAAAATTAATTCTTCCGGCAAAATATCATCTGTACAAGGCTTATTTGTTGATGAATTCTCCAAAAGCAGAAGGTTATAAAAGAGATATTACAGCTAACTATTCAGATTCAAAATATGCTAGACTTATTTTAGATCCGCAGTCTGTAATTGCAGATGCAAATGATGAAAATTCACCTGAGAATATTTACAAAAAAGTATATTATCAGTATGAAGATAAGAAGTATGACGAGGTGCTTTTTGAAACAAAGAAAGCGATACTTCAATATACGGATTTACCAATCTTGCCTAAATTTGAATTATTAAGAGCCTATGCTATTGGTAAAAAAGATGGTGTAGATGCGTTTAAAATAGCATTAGAATTTGTAAAATTAAATTATTCAAATACCCAAGAAGGTAAAAAAGCAGCACAAGTAATAGAAACTATTAGCGTACAATAAATTAACTAACCATTAAATCCCCATATATTATGTTTTCAGAGAAAAAAAAGAATACAAATCAAGTTTTAGAAAGAAATACGATTGCCAAGAACACTTCAATTATTGGAGACATAAGTTCTGAAGGTGATTTTAGAGTTGACGGAATAGTTGAAGGAACAATCAAAACAGCAGGAAGAGTTGTGATTGGCAGTCAAGGAACCGTAAAAGGAACAATTGAATGTTCAAATGCTGATATTGAAGGTCATTTTTCTGGAAAACTAACAGTTACCGAATTATTGTCTTTAAAATCAACAGCTAAAATTGAAGGCGAAGTTTTTATCAACAAACTTTCAGTAGAACCAAACGCAACATTTAATGCAACTTGTACAATGAAAAGTGGCGTAAAAGAATTGAAGACTGATGAAAGATCAAAAGCAGAAAAAACCGCTTAATAAATTTGCTAGATTTTCAGGAATTGGATTTCAAATGTTTGCCATCATTGGTGTTGGAACTTTTATAGGTTTTAAACTTGACGAAAAATATCCAAATCCAAAAAACTTATTTACGCTTGGTTTTTCATTAAGCGCCGTAATTATTTCAATTGTCTATGTGATTAGACAAATCACTTCCGCGACAAAAGACAACTAACTTATGAATTCAATTTTTAAAAAGAGACAATTAAATTTTGTCATACAACTTGTTGCTTTTTGCGGTTTACTTTTTGCTGTTCATAGTTATTTAATCTACCATTTTGCAAAAGGCGCAGTTACCTTTTTCCCGCTTTGGCATATTTATATATTTCAGATTATTACCGTTTTAATAGTTTATTCATTGATTAATTATAGAGATTCGATAGGAAAATCAGAAGTATTTAACACATTTATTTTAGGGATGCTTTTAAAAATGATATTGGCAATGGTATTCTTGTTACCTTGGATTTTATCTAAACCTGAAAACAAGGGAGTTGACCTTGCAAACTTCTTTATTCCATATTTTTTATTCTTGGCTTTTGAAGTCTATTCGGTTACAAATTTTCTTCAAAATAAAAGCCAATAACAGCTTCAAATAATCATTAAAATTTAGTTTGCCATTTAATATAATGTCCGTACATTTGCACCGAATTTGGAGTAAGGTATTCTTAATTATTACGGAATGACATTAAAGACGTTTAGAACAGTATTATTTACAGCATTATTTTTCGCAATTTCTCTTGTAGGATATGCTTCGGAAGATAAAGAATCGAGTGATGAAAAAGAATTCGATCCAAAAGAAATGATTTTACATCACGTTAAAGATGGTCATAGTTTTCATCTTTGGGACTGGAACGGGCACGCTGTTTCAATTCCACTACCAATAATCTTATGGACAGACAATGGTTTAACGACCTTTTCTTCAGGTAAGTTTCACCATGACGATTCAGGAAAAGTAGTAGTAGAAGACAATGGCGGAAAATTTGTAAAATTTCACGAGAAAATATACCAATTAGAAGAAGGAGCAACAAGTGTTGTTTTTGACGATGAGCATCATCCAATAAACGCTGCAAAACCATTAAACATTTCTATCACTAGAAACGTCTTTATGATGTGGATTTCTGTAGCAGTATTGTTGTTAATATTCTTAACGACAGCAAGAAGTTATAAAAACTCTAAAGATGGCGTTCCAACAGGAATAGCAGGATTTATGGAGCCATTAATTCTTTTTGTGAGAGATGAAATTGGAATTCCAATGATTGGAGAGCACAAGTACAAAAAGTACATGCCATATTTATTAACAATCTTTTTCTTCATTTGGATCAATAACATATTTGGATTAATTCCAATTTTAAACGGAGCCAATTTGAGTGGTAATATTGCTTTTACTTTTACCTTAGCAATGTTTACTTTTATAATTACAACAATAAGCGGAAACAAGAATTACTGGAAACACATCTTTTGGATGCCAGGAGTTCCTGTACCAATGAAAATATTTTTAATGCCGATAGAGATAATAGGAATGTTTGTAAAACCTATTTCTTTAATGATACGTTTGTTTGCCAACATTACAGCAGGACACGTTATTATATTAGCATTAATGTCATTAATATTTGTATTTAAATCTGTTGCAATTGCACCAGTATCTGTAGCGTTCTCATTATTTATTACAGTAATTGAGATAATTGTTACAGCAATACAAGCATATATATTTACAATTTTGTCAGCCCTTTATTTTGGGATGGCAACAGAAGAAGAACATCATTAATTTAAATTTATAACTATGACTATTACAGGAATCGCAGCTATTGGAGCTGGTTTAGCAGCTATTGGAGCTGGAGTTGGAATTGGTAAAATTGGTGGATCTGCTATGGAAGCTATGGCACGTCAACCAGAAATGCACGGGAAGATTCAATCTTCAGCATTAATTTTAGCAGCCTTTGTTGAGGCAGTAGCACTATTTGGTGTTGTTGTTGCATTTTTACAAGGGTAAAAAACTAGAAATACAGTGTTAACGGTTGGTTGACACTGTGTTTTTAAAATTTAAGTTATTTAAAAAACAAAGAAATGGATTTAATTACACCTGGATTTGGACTAGTATTTTGGACGGCAATAACGTTCCTAATATTATTAGTGATATTAAGAAAATTCGCATGGAAACCAATTCTTGGAGCAGTAAGCGAAAGAGAAGAGGGTATAAAAAGCGCTTTAGCTTCTGCTGAAGATGCTCGTAAAGAAATGCAAAATTTAACGGCAGACAATGAGCGTATTTTAAAAGAAGCTCGTACTGAACGTGAAATAATGATGAAAGAAGCTCGTGAGATAAAAGAAGCAATGATTACTGAAGCGAAGGATGAAGCAAAATCTGAAGCAACTAAAATTATGGCGCAAGCACAAGCAGCAATACAATCAGAAAAACAAGCAGCAATTGCAGAGATTAAAACTCAAGTTGCTGAATTATCTGTTGGTATCGCAGAAAAAGTTGTGAGAAAAGAATTGGCAAACGATAAAGATCAATCGCAATTAATCGAGCAATTATTAAAAGAAGTTACAATCAGCTAAAAAAATAGCAATGAGTAATACAAGAGCAGCCATACGATACGCAAAAGCAATTTTAGAATTGTCTCAAGAACAAAATTCTTCAGACGAAACGTATAGCAACATGCAATTAATTGAAGCAACTATTACAGAAAGTGATGAGTTGCAAACTGTTTTAAACAGTTCGATTATAAAATCTGATGTAAAGAAAAGTGCTTTATTAGCCATTTTTGATGGAAAACTAAACGCCATCTCTACAGGATTGATAGATATTTTGGTTACCAATAAAAGAATTGCAGAATTTGGTGATGTTGCATCTCAATACATTGTGTTATATGACGCAATGAAAGGAAAGCAAATAGCGAAAGTAACAACAGCAATTCCTTTAACTGCAGATTTAAAAACGGCAGTATTATCAAAAGTAAAAGAATTAACAGGAAAAGAAGCAATACTTGAAAATATAATAAATCCAGACATTTTAGGCGGATTTATTTTACGAGTTGGCGACATTCAATATGACGCAAGTATTTCAAACAAGTTAAATGTTATCAAACGACAGTTTAGCGCATAATAAGTAAGAATAGCAGTTTTAAAAAATAAATAAAATGGCATCAATTAAACCAGCTGAAGTATCAGCAATTTTAAAGCAACAATTATCAGGATTTGACGGAAGCGCATCTCTTGACGAAGTAGGAACAGTATTACAAATAGGTGATGGTATTGCACGTGTTTACGGTCTTGCAAATGTTCAATACGGTGAGTTAGTTCAGTTTGAAAGCGGACTAGAAGGAATCGTTTTGAATCTTGAAGAAGACAACGTAGGTGTTGTATTATTAGGTTCTTATCTTGACGTTAAAGAAGGATCAACAGTAAAACGTACTGAACGTATTGCCTCATTAAATGTTGGTGAAGGAATTGTTGGTCGTGTTGTAAATACACTTGGTCAGCCAATTGATGGTAAAGGACCAATTCAAGGTGAAACTTTTGAAATGCCATTAGAACGTAAAGCTCCTGGAGTTATCTACAGAGAGCCAGTTACTGAGCCAATGCAAACAGGAATTAAAGCAATTGATGCAATGATTCCAGTTGGTAGAGGACAACGTGAATTGATCATTGGTGACCGTCAGACAGGAAAATCTACTGTTGCGATTGATACAATTATCAACCAAAAAGAATTTTATGATGCAGGTGAGCCTGTATTTTGTATCTATGTTGCAATAGGTCAAAAAGCATCTACTGTTGCAGGTATTGTAGCATTATTTGAAGAAAAAGGAGCATTAGCATACACAACAATAGTTGCGGCTAACGCATCTGATCCAGCGCCAATGCAAGTATATGCACCAATGGCTGGAGCAGCAATTGGAGAATATTTTAGAGATACTGGTCGTCCAGCATTAATTGTATTTGATGATTTATCAAAACAAGCAGTTGCATACCGTGAAGTATCATTATTATTAAGAAGACCTCCAGGACGTGAGGCATATCCAGGAGATGTATTTTATCTTCACTCTCGTTTATTGGAGCGTTCTGCAAAAGTAATTAACGATGACAAGATTGCATCAGAAATGAATGATGTGCCAGATTCATTAAGAGGTAAAATTAAAGGTGGAGGATCATTAACTGCATTGCCAATTATTGAAACGCAAGCAGGAGATGTATCAGCATATATTCCAACAAACGTAATTTCGATTACTGATGGACAAATTTTCTTAGATGGAGATTTATTTAATTCAGGTGTTCGTCCGGCAATTAACGTAGGTATTTCTGTATCTCGTGTTGGTGGAAACGCACAGATTAAATCGATGAAAAAAGTATCTGGAACATTAAAATTAGATCAAGCACAGTATCGTGAATTAGAAGCGTTTGCTAAGTTTGGTTCTGATTTAGATGCAGCAACAATGAATGTAATTTCAAAAGGACAACGTAATGTTGAAATCTTGAAGCAAGCACAAGCAAGTCCTTTATCAGTTGAAAATCAAGCAGCAATTATTTATGCAGGATCTAAAAACTTGTTAAAAGATGTTCCTGTGAATAAAGTAAAAGAATTTGAAGCGAACTATTTAGAGTATTTAAATGTAAAGCATAGAGATACTTTAGATACACTAAAAGCTGGAAAATTAACTGACGAAGTTACTGATGTGTTAACTGCTGCAGCGAAAGAAATTTCAGCACAATACAGTTAATTCATAATTACGAATTCGTAATTCATAATTATAAAAGAGTATGGCAAATTTAAAAGAAATACGTAACAGAATTACATCTATCGGTTCAACGATGCAAATTACTAGTGCCATGAAAATGGTATCTGCTGCAAAGTTAAAGAAGGCGCAAGATGCAATTACGCAAATGCGTCCTTATGCTGAAAAGTTGACTGAACTTTTACAAAGTTTAAGTGCTAGTGTTGATGCAAATGCAGGAGGTGCTTATGCAGAACAACGTGAAGTTTCTAAAGTATTGATTGTTGCAATCACTTCAAACAGAGGTTTGTGTGGTGGTTTTAACTCATCGATATTTAAAGGAGCAGCGAGTCATATTGCTGCTAATTATGCTGATAAAGAAGTTGAAATTTTAGCAATAGGAAAAAAAGGAGCTGATGTTTTAGGTAAAAGTTTCAATGTTATTGAAAGAAATACAGAAATTTTTGATGATTTAACGTTTGATAATGTTGCTGAAATTGCTCAAAGAGTAATGGATTTATTTCTTGACGGAACTTATGACAAAATTGAAGTTGTCTATAATCAATTTAAAAATGCAGCAACTCAAATTGTTCAAATTGAGCAGTTTTTACCAGTTGAAAAAGTAGAAGGAGCAAGCAATAATAATGTAGATTATGTTTATGAACCTTCTAAGGCTGAGATTGTTTTACAATTAATTCCGAAGTCATTAAAAACACAGTTATATAAAGCAGTTAGAGATTCTTATGCTTCTGAGCATGGAGCACGTATGACCGCAATGCACAAGGCAACAGACAATGCAAATGATTTGCGTGAAGATTTATTATTAACGTATAACAAAGCACGTCAAGCAGCAATTACTAGTGAAATTTTAGAAATTGTTGGTGGAGCAGAAGCTCTTAATAATTAGTCATAAACAATTAATATAGATAATATAAAAATGATAACCCTCAAGAATTTTCTTGAGGTTTTTTATTTTATGTACCTTTACTTAAATTTAAACGAATAATGGGAGTTTTACTTATTTACGCTACAGTTTCAATCTTTTTTTCATTTTTATGCTCTATTCTAGAAGCAGTACTATTAAGTGTTACTCCAACTTTTGTTAATGTTAAAAAGAAAGAGGGAAAAGCGTATGCAACTAAATTAGAAAAACTAAAGAAAGATGTTGATAAGCCTCTTATAGCTATTTTGACACTAAACACTATTGCACATACTGTAGGTGCAATTTTAGTAGGTGTGCAAGCAGAAAAACTACCATATAAGTTTGAAATTTGGGGTATAAATATGGTCGGAATTGTATCTGCAATAATGACGTTATTGATTTTAGTTGTTTCTGAAATAATACCCAAAACTATTGGAGCTACTTATTGGAAAAGTTTAGTTGGCTTTACTGTAAAAGCATTAAATGTGCTTATTTTCCCTTTAAAATGGACAGGTATTTTATGGATTTTGCAACTTACTACTAAATTAATTGGAGGAAAAGGCGCTCATGGACATAGCATATTAAGTCGTGAAGACTTTTCTACAATGGCAGATATTGCTACTGAAAAAGGAGTGTTTCAAGAGAACGAAAGTCTTATTATTCGTAATCTACTAAACTTTAAAGAAGTAAAGGCCAAGCATATTATGTCACCAAGAACAGTGTTGCTTTTGGCTAACGAAACAGAAACAATTAAAGCGTTTTATGAACGAAATAAAAATTTTCGATTTTCTAGAATTCCTTTATATTCAATTAATTCAGATAACATCACAGGATTCTTTTTAAAAGATGATTTGTTACTTTCATTAGTTGAAGGAAAAGGAGAAAACGAACTGAGTAGTATAAAACGAGAAATAATTGTTACAAATCGTGATATGTCAATTCCTACGTTGTTTGAAACACTTATTGAAAAACGAGAACATGTTGCTTTGGTTGTAGAT
>CALIIP010000024.1 GCA_938018045.1 uncultured Flavobacteriaceae bacterium | reverse complement strand
TACACCTGAAGCAGGAAAAAAAGTTGATGCTTTATATGCCTCAGTAATAACAGCAGGCACATACCTCGCTCCTACTATAAAGGTTGCGGAAGCTGCAAAAGTAATCGAGAATTCACAAAGAGATATAAATATTGCCTTTGTAAACGAACTTGCCAAAATTTTCAACCTCATGGGTGTGGATACTAATGAAGTTTTAAAAGCAGCAGGCACAAAATGGAATTTTCTTCCATTTAAACCAGGTTTGGTAGGTGGGCATTGTATTGGTGTTGATCCATACTATTTGGCGCAAAAAGCTCAAGAATACGGTTATCATCCTGAAATAATTCTTGCTGGTCGACGAATGAATGACGGTATGGGCAAATATGTTTCTTCTGAAGTAATTAAATTGATGGTGCAGAAAGATATTAAGGTCAAAGGTTCTAATATTTTAGTACTTGGTGTAACTTTTAAAGAAAACTGCCCAGATGTTAGAAATACCAAAGCGGTAGATGTAATCAACAATCTTCAAAGCTATGGTGCCAATGTGACCGTTTACGACCCATGGGCAGCTCCGAACGAAGTAATGCATGAATATCAGCTTGAAACTACAGATAAGCTCCCAAATGACAATTTTGACGCAATTGTACTAGCGGTAGCTCACAAAGAATTTTTATCATTAAATCTTGGTGAAATGCTAAATACCAACGGCGTATTATATGATGTAAAAGGCATCCTTAAAGAAAAAGTTGACGGAAGACTTTAATTGAATTCAAACCTAAGTCTCTAAAAAAATAATATTCATTTAATTAGGTCTTTGTTTTATCAATTTCACATACATGAAATTGATAAAACAAAGACCTTTTTTTGTATTTCTTATTTTACTAACTACAAACATGAAAGGAGCATCTTCTGATATCCAAAAATAATCGTGTTAATTTAAGAATAGGCAATTCACAAATCGCAAAAATAATAACGCCTTATTACCCACTAATCCTTTTTTAGCCGAATTTCCGAGATAAACGTGCTTAATTTCGTCCTACAAAAATAGCCGTTTAACGATTTAATGACGGAAATCGAGTAGTTCATCTATAAAATCGAGCAGTTCACAACAAATTTATACTTCACAAGTTATTAAAGAGGCGATTAGTACCAAGAATCGAGTAAAAAAAGAGCTCATCAAGCATATGTTAAATAAAGGTGCATTTCATCGAAAAAACATGCTATTAAACGTCCAATATTAAATAATGAAACGTAAAACTACCTAAGTAATGTGCTTACCCCGTAGTTCATCGATAAAATTAGCCCTTAATCGATAATCGACAATATGATTCCCAAAATCTTGAACCTAAATTAAAAAGTTTACCTACTTATGCATACAATCTTCAAAAAAGTCATTCAAATGACCCTGCTTCTTTTTGTCTTTTCTATAATTTTTTCTTGTGCTAAGGATACTGATTTGTTATTAGAATCTGTTCTTAACGAGTCTGAAGTATCTATAGAAGAAAAAGAAAATCTTACAAATGGAGATGAAGAATTATCTGAGAATAATTTGGTGAGCAGAACATTTACTTTTCCCCCAACCAATGATGCATATATACAAAACGAACAAGGACGAGATCAAAATATAATTCGTTTACAAGAAGATTTTAGAACAAGTTATTTGATGTTTGATTTAAGTGCAGTCAACGGATCGATTACAGAAGCTGTTTTGGAATTTTCTATTGATAGCGATGAAGGTGATGGTAATATAGCAATACATAAAGGTACAGCTGCCAATTGGACAGAAGAAAATTTAACACAAGCAAATGCGCCAGATTTAGAAGGTCAATTAGCAAGCATTACCAAATCTTATAAGGTTGGGACACCTGAAAAAATTGCCTTAGATATAACAAATATCAATGCTGAAATTACAACATTGGTATTGACACATAGTACAGGTGATGACTTAGCCTTTGCTTCAAAAGAACACCCTGCAAATAAAGGGCCTAAATTAATTATCACTTACCAAGTTTCCGAAGATTCTCCATTGCTAGAGCAACAGCAAGAAGAAGAGCAAACTACTACAGAAACAACTGAACCCGTTACACCAAATCAAGAAGACAATAATACCGCATCTACGGACGGAGCATATTTTGTAACGGTAAATGGTAATGGATCAAATGATGGTCACTCTGAAGCTAATGCTTGGAACATTGAACATGCGTTTTCTACAGCAAAAGCTGGTGATGTGGTGTACGTTAAAGCTGGAAACTACGGGAACAAACAGTTGATTGCAGATAATACAGGAAGTGCAGGAAGTCCTATTAAATTTATTGGGTATAGCAATACTCCTGGTGATATCAATAGCGATCAAGGTTCAACGTTTAAATATGGAGATGCATTAGATTCAAATAAAATGCCCTTATTAACTGGCTCCACTCCTAATGGTGAAGGTCAAGGAACAGGAATAAAAGTACTTGAACCCTATGTTCATATTGAAAATTTTCAAATTACCAAATTCAAAGATGGCTTAGTTTCTCGAGGTCATCACTCTTATTACAAGAATATAATTATTACTATGATGGGCGACTTTAACCCTGCTCATTCATATCCAAGTGCGACGAGTAATGCCTTTTTAAATCATGCAGGTTTGGGCATTGTTTTAGAAGGTGACAACTCAGAATTACACAATAGTTTTGTATTGAATTGTGGCACACAAGCAATAACATTTCAAAGTGGCAACAGTATAAAGGCATCTTTCAATGATACCTATTCAGATAACAATATTAACCCAACGGATTACTATTTTCTTATTGGTGGAGGAACTACGAACTCTTCATTTACAAATACAAATGTTCACAGAGTAGGTGCTTTAACACATTTAGGTCATGGAATCGTTGCGAAAGGTGTTGATGCAATATCTGGAAACACAGTTGATGGTTTTACTATTATAAATACATTTTTAGAAGTCCAATTCCCGAAGACGACAAACAATACATTTAAAAACGGAACAGTACTAAAAGAAGTTAATGTCAATACAGGTACAAAAGATGCTGGTGGTATGCGATTGGCTAATGGTTCAAGAAATAATCATTATGAAAACATAGTCCTTACAAATTGTTCGATCAAATTTAGTGATTGGAACGATGGTTTAGCTGGTGATGTAAATGATGCTAGTGACAACAATACCTTTGAAAATATAGAGGTAAAAGACGCCTTTTCAGCAATTGCTTTTTCTCATTTTCTAGAAACCAATAACGCTAGTAGCGCAGACAACAATATATTCACAAATTGTACTTTTTCAAATATTGATTATTTATACGAGGTTGATAGAGCGAATTCAGGCACAAAGTTGATCAACTGTAATATTGACCAGGTAAGAAACTTTAAAATTGAAAGAATTTCAGGGGGTGCATCTTATCAAGTTAATGCTAGTTATCAAAATTGTGATTGGACAAATGTAGGTTTTACTCCCCCAAATTAAATCTGATTAAGATTTCATAGAAATTGATATTCATATAAGCCTCTAAAACTATTTTAGGGGCTTAATTTTTTATTACATTCCTCTGTTACGTAAAATATTGAGTTCTAATTTCAAGTCTCTTCTTAAGAAAATCTTAATATTTTTTAATTTTGTAGGATATTTATTTTAAATTGTGCATTTCATCGAAAAAACCTGCTTAAAATCGATTTATTCAAAATGAATAATTACGTTTGCAATTGTAAGTTTATACTAAAAATGTGCATTTCATCGTTATAACCGTTCAGTTTGTCGAATATTTGTTTTTAAAGACAATATGTTAAGGTTGATAAAATGAAATATTTCAAGCGCAGAAATAGTAAGTTAAAAAAATAATTACTCAAAATATTCATTGAATATCAACCTACTAACAAACTAAAATCGGGTTTATCTCCGATAGTGAAAATGAAAAACTATTAAATTTAGTCCCGAACCAGAATGAGATTTTATCCCACCAGAATACACAAAGCATTTTTGTGTTTTGTTTTTCTTTCCATTTTAATAAATTTTGCATGTAGCAAGGATAGCGATTTACTTGTAGACAGTATTCTGCAAGAGGAATCTGCAACCTCTGTTTTGGAAGTAGAATCTGAAGAAGAATTAGTAGAGGAGGCGGCTGAAGAAGAAACTACTTCCGAAATTAATAGTGATGAAACAACTGAAATTAGAACTATAAGTTTTTCACCGATTCATGATGCGCACCTACAAAGTGGTAAAGGTTATAATCAAAATATTATTCGTTTAGAAGAAGGGCATAGAACTAGTTATTTAATGTTTGATCTAAGCCCAATAAGTATAGTAAATGGTAAAATTACTGATGCAACACTTCAATTTACAATTAATAGTGATGATGGTAGTGGCACGGTAACCGTTTTTAAGGGTTCTTCAAGTGACTGGACTGAAAATAGTATATCAGAAACAACAGCACCTATAATTGATAATGAATTAGGGTCTATTGCAAAAGAGTATAAGATAGGAACTACAGAAGCAATTGTTTTGAACGCAGATGATATGACTGCGGAAATTTCTACATTAATATTAAATCATTTAGGAGCTAATGATTTAGCATTTGCTTCAAAAGAGCATATTCAAGGTATTGGACCTAAATTAGTTCTAAGCTATGAAGTAGCTGAGAATGCCGATGAAATAGTTATTGAAGAAGAAACAACAAATAATGAAACCACATCTGAAGAAACCACAGAAGAGCAAACCGATGAAAATGAAGAGCCTATAGCAATTGCTGATGCAACTCCATCAAGCGGCGGTGTTGAATTAATGGTTTCTTTTAAGGGAAGTAGTTCTACAGATGATAATTCTATTAGTAGTTATTCTTGGGATTTTAAAGATGGTTCAACCTCTGCTGAAGCGGATCCTGTGCATACTTTTATATCAGTCGGAACTTTCGAAGTGGTTTTAACCGTTACTGATGAAGCGGGTCTTTCAACTACTGACACAGTTACAATTACGGTTAACGAAACAGCTAATGAAGCTCCTATTTCAGTTGCATCTGTTAGTTCAACAACTGGTGTAGCTCCATTAGCAGTAACTTTTACTGGCGACCAGTCAACAGACGATAACGCCATCTCTAGTTACTTATGGGACTTTAAAGATGGTTCAACAACCAACACAGCTAACGCTTCACATACTTTTACTTCTTCAGGCACCTATCTAGTTGAATTAATCGTGAAAGATGAAAACGGCCTCTCAAATAAGACAATTACAACAATTACTGTAACAGACCCTGTTAATAGTGCTCCTATAGCAGTTATTGATGGTAATCCATCTACAGGTTCAGCACCACTATCGGTTCAATTCGTTGCTGGAAATTCCTCAGATGATAACGCGATCACAAGTTATTTTTGGGATTTAAAAGATGGCGCTACTTCAACAACATTAAATCCTTATCACACGTATACAACACCAGGAACTTACGAGGTTGAATTAACGGTAACGGACGCAGCGGGCCTTACAGATACCAAAACAATTACAATTGTTGTTAATGAAGCTGAAAATCAAGCACCGGTTGCTGTTGTTTCGGCAAACCCAACTACGGGAAATGCGCCATTAAACGTTCAATTTGTTGGAGGTAATTCAACAGATGATAAAGGAGTCACAGGCTATTTGTGGGATTTTAAAGATGGAACAACAGGAACAAGCAATAATCCATCGCACTTATTCACTAATCCGGGTAGCTATGTTGTAAATCTGACAATAACAGATGCTGAGGGTTTAACAAGTTCTTCTTCGATAACAATTACTGTAAATTCTAATGGAGGTAGCGGTAACCCAGCAGATGGTTATTACGTAACTACTAGTGGTAATTCTTCAAATAATGGGCTTTCTGAAAATAGCGCATGGAGCTTAGAGCATGCAGTCGATATAGCACAGGCTGGAGATATAGTTTACGTAAAAGCTGGTAATTATGGCAATAAACAATTAACTCCTGAAAATCCTGGATTTTCGGGTAGCCCCATAAAATTTATTGGTTATACAAATACGCCTGGCGATATAGTAAGTAATTCTGGATCAACATTTGGTTATGGTCAGCAACTAAGTTCAAGTAAAATGCCATTATTAGTTGGGTATGCTCCTAATGGGGAAGGCCAAGGAACGGCTATAAGAACTTTTCAACCTTATTTACACTTTGAGAATTTTCAAATCACTAAGTACAAACAGGGTATTACTTCTTTTGCTAATAACGTAATTCTAAAAAATATTATAGTAGTTGATATGGGAGATTTTAATCCAGCCCATACCTACCCTACTTCTACAAGTGATGCCTTTTTAAATTATTCTGGTACTGGAATCATTTTACAAGGCAACAACTCCGAACTACATAATTCCTTTGTTCTAAATTGTGGTGCCCAAGGCATAACAGTTAGTAATGGGAATAACATGTCTGGAAGCAATAACAAAGTGTATTCTAATAGTCATGTAAACCCAATGGATTACTATTTCTTACTAGGAGAAAACACGACTAATTCTAATTTTAATAATACAACAGTACATAGAGTTGGACAACTAAGACATCTTGGACATGGAATTAGTATGAAAGGTAATGGTACCATCTCTGGAAATACAATAAATGGTTTCACAATTATTAACACCTTTTTAGCAATTCAATTCCCAAAAACCTCCAATAATATCATTAAAAATGGTACCATTACAAAAGAAAGTAACATTAACAACACTACGCCGGAAGCCGCAGGAATTAGACTGGCAAACGGATCTCACCATAATCTATTTCAAAATATTAATCTTAATAATTGTTCTATTTTATTTCAAGATTGGAATGATGGTTTAGCAGGAGATGTTTCAGATGCAAGTGATAATAATACCTTTGATAATGTAAATGTTACGAATGCTTTTTCGGCTATTGCATTTTCGTATGCGGATGTAACCAATCATACTAGTGGTGCTGATAATAACGTTTTCAAAAACTGTTCATTTAGTAATTTGGAGTATTTATTTGAAGTAGATAGAGCTAATTCAAATACCACACTTTCGAACTGTTCTATTAGTAATATTCAAAAGTTCTCTAAAGAACGAATTCCGGGTGGCCCATCATACAGCCTTAATGTATCTTATTCAAATTGTAGTTGGTCGAATACCGGTTTTACGCCACCAAATTGAAATATTACAACTGATAATAAATTTTAAAAAAGTCAACTTTTATCATAAATTAATGTTTCCTTTTTTATTGACTTTAATGCAATGATTTCTTGAAACTTAAACTTAGGTGTTAAAAAGCATAAGATACTATAACGAATTATTTCTCTTCGACTTCCTAAACCTATTTCAAATTACTACAATATTAATTTAATCTTAAGAATAGCCCATTATAACTATCTTTACAAAAGATTCTATATTAAGTCGACAATTAAATAACTGTAACCTTAAAATTATTCAATATCAATGAAATAAAATTTTGTGTAAACAGTTTTATATTTTAGATAATTGAAATAGTTAGTATCATCCATTAATGAAGAATTTTATTCAAAAGCTTCTTGTGTTTTTTCCTTTTTTAAAAAGAATTGCATTGTTCTTTTTAAAAATTAAATATGCAAAAAAACATGAAATAATTTTTGGTAAAAATGCTTACATAAACAATTCTATTGAATGTGAGGGTAGAAATTTTTTTTCAGTCGATAGCTCCTTTGTAAGTTCAAAAATTGGATTTGCGTCTTATATTGGTGCAAATACTAAAATTTTTAAAGCAGAAATTGGCAGATATACATCTATTGGACCTAATGTCCGTTGCATTTTTGGAAAACATCCAACTTCAAAATTTGTCTCCACACATCCTTCGTTTTTCTCTAATCTTAAGCAAGTAGGTTTCTCTTATACAGATGTTCAACTTTTTGAAGAGCACCCAAAACCCTTTGATAAAAATGGCAACTATGTTATTCAAATAGGAAATGACGTTTGGCTTGGAGATGGGGCTGCAATAATGGAAGGCGTGCGTATTGGAGATGGCGCTATAGTAGCAGCAAATGCCCTGGTAGTAAAAGATGTTCCTCCATATTCAATTGTTGGTGGTGTGCCCGCAAAAGAAATTAAAAAAAGATTTTCAGAGGAAAAAATAAAATTTTTATTAGAATTTCAATGGTGGAATAAAGACCAAGATTGGATAAAGACTAACGCTTCGAAGTTTACTGATATTAATAAATTCTACGATAGTCAGAAAAAATAAAAAGTATGGCCCAAACACCTATTGTAGTAGTTGCATTTAATAGACCCCAGTGTTTAGCACGAATATTGCAATCATTAAGTAATGCGAAATATGAGGAACTTGAAGTACCCTTATTTATAAGTATTGATTTTGCAAAAAACAATGCCGATGTAATTGCTATAGCTGAAAGTTTCAATTGGGGATTTGGTAAAAAAACCGTTCTCACTCATAAAGAAAATTTAGGGTTAAGAAAACATGTGCTACAATGTGGTTCATTAGCTTTAGAGCACGGCAGCATCATAGTTTTAGAAGATGATCTATTAGTTTCACCTTCTTTCTATTCTTTTGCTTTGAGAGCTTTAGAGTTTGTAGAAAACAACGATGAAGTTGGTGGAGTTTCATTGTACAACCATCAATATAATGTTCAAAATCTTCAAAATTTCTCACCAATCGAAGACGGCTATGACAATTGGTATTTCCAATTTGCCTCCTCATGGGGTCAAGCCTGGACTAAAAAACAATGGAAACAATTTTTAAGGTGGTACGACACCAACCCAGATTTGAGTAAAATACAAAACATACCAGAACGAGTAATTGCTTGGTCAGAAAAGTCTTGGTTGAAATACTTTGTTACTTATCTTATTGTAAAAAATAAATATTTTCTTTACCCAAAAATTTCTTTAACCACTAATTTTGGTGAGGTAGGAACGCATAATTCTGATGAAAGTACAGCTTATCAAGTACCCTTGCGTTTTGGTGTTGAAAATCGTTTTTCTTTTAGTTCTCTCAAAGAATCTAACAGCGTTTACGACGCGTTTTTCGAAAACACCAAAATATCAGAATATCAGGATATAGAACACATAGATTTATGTGTAAGTTTATACGGTTACAAACCATTATGTAAAGAGAAACAATTTTTCATTAGTTCAAAGAAACTAAATTTTAAAATTCTAAAAACTTATGGTTGTAGTTTAAAACCTATGGATGCAAATATCTTACTCAATATTGCAGGAAATCAAATCTTCTTATATGACACAAGTGAACCGTCAACAAATATATTCAAAGAGACTAGATATAACTCAATTCTTTACAATGTCAAAATTATCATTTACGATGATTTGTGTTACCTTTTCTATAAAGGCACAATAAAAAAGATAAAAAATGTTTTTAGAAAGCTAACTCCAAAAACAAAATGAATTCTAGTTTGAAATATTTTAAATCAATAGGTTATGTGATAGGTTTTTGTCTTATCATTTACCTAATAGATCCCTTCATGCAGGGTTATATCCTTAGTTGGCTTTTGGTTGTCTTTATATTTTTTAAAAAGAATTTTTTATCTAAAAATCTCGATTCAGGCTTTGTACTTATTAGTATATTCTCTATAACATATGCGCTATTTTATAGTTTTGATCCATACGGAGGGCAGCAATTTATATACAATTACGCTTTTGTTCCACCCGGGTTTTATCTATTGGGTAAATACTTGGTCAACGAACATAGTACACATAAGAATCTCTTAATTCTATTAATTATGATAGGGTTTCTTTTTTCTTTTTCTGCTATGGTTTCTGTCCTACTTGTATTCTTAGATGGCGGCTTTTCATCAATCAACAGGAATTTACCCATGTTTTGGAACGGTAGTGTCGTTTCAGCAACATTAATGGGTGGCTTTTTTATGTTAAACATGTGTCTACCAGGTGTGTTATTAATTAGACAACTGAAACTTAGTCTAAGATTTAATATATTTTGTGGTATAATATTTTTCCTTTCACTAATATGTGTAATTAGACTAGGTAGTAGAACACAATTAGCGATAAGCGTGATAACTCTTTTAATGTCAATTATATATGCTCTAAAAAATCAATCTATCAAAAGAAATATTCCAATGCTTTTCATGTTGGTTGTTTTATGTGGAATAATTGCCTCCCAAGTAAGTTTTGATAAAAATGCCGATTGGATGTCAGTTTACGCAAGTCGTATGGAAGATTCAAAAAATGTAGCAAGTGCTGGAGGTAGAAGTGAAAGATGGGAAAAGGCAATCGAAAATATTTTTTCCAAGCCTATGGGTTGGAACAAAGATGAATTTGGTTTTGCTCATAATTTATGGCTTGATGTCGCCATGGTGGGTGGGGTTATGCCAATGATTTTTCTTATTTTCTTTTCTATTAAATCCTTCTTTCAAGTAAAAAGAACAATTCGATTGAACTCAAGACAAATTTCATTCAATGCCTTAGTCTTAGCATATGCGCTGTCTTTTTTCTTAGTGTTTTTTGTTGAGCCTATCATGATTGGATATTTTAGATTATTTTCTGTCTTTTGCATTTTCATAGGTGTATTAACTGCTTATAATTCTAAATTTTCAACGATACCGATATCTTCAAAAAAATAAACTTAAATCTTTTGAAACATACAAATAAAACAATAGCAATAGTAGGGAGATTTAATTTTCCAACAGGAGATGCAGCAAGCACGAGAGTTATTGGTGTTGGTAAAATCCTAAAAAGCCTTGGATATAAAGTGGTATTTATTGGAAAATGTATGAAACCCAATATTCAAAACTGCCTATCTGGTAATTTTGAAGGGTTTAGATATTATAACATCCCAAATAAAGCTTCAATAATCAGTAGAGCCAGACAAATAATTTTTTCTGGCAAAATGACAATTTCTATTTTAGAAAAAAAAGATATTTCACCTGATATTATTATTTACTACGGAAATAGCAGTACTTATCTTAAACCTTTATTGAAGTATACAAAAAATAGAAGAATCAAACTTGTAACTGATATTGTAGAGTGGTACGATCCTGGTCAGGTCAATGGAGGAAAGTGGAGTCCTATGCTATGGGATATAAACTATACAATAAAAAATTTAATCCCTAGATGTGATGGGGTAATTGCTATTAGCTCATTTCTCCAAAACTATTATATTAAAAAAGGTATGACAACTATTCGTATGCCCCAATTATTTGATGTTGAGGATTCGAAGTGGGATTTTAAAATTGAATCTTCTTTTCACAAAAATAGTTTGAACTTAGTCTATGCAGGTGTTCCAGGAAAAAAAGACTCTATTGATGTAATAATAAAAAGTGTAAAAAAGATTGTAGACCAAGGTCATTCAATCAGATTACATTTATTTGGCCCAAGTCCTGAACAAATTGAAGAGGTTTTAGAGAATGACAAAAGATTAGTACAGGAGCTAGATCAAACAATTGTTTTTCATGGAAGAATAAATCACAATGAAATTCCGATGAATTTAGCAAAAGCTGATTTTTCAGTTTTAATACGACCAGATATGCGATATGCTCATGCAGGTTTTCCAACAAAATTCGTAGAGAGTTTAGCTGCAGGAGTACCTGTAATTGCAAATTTAACTAGTGATATTGGCTTGTACCTTCACGAAGCAAAGAATGGTTTTATTGTAAATGATAATTCAGTCGAACAATTAGTAAATTCTTTATTAAAAGCAATTCAACTAAATGAAAAAACAAAAAATAAAATGAAGGAGAGTGCTAAGACTGAGGCCCTAAATTCATTTTACTTTAAAAACCATATTGATCGATTTAGAGAGTTTTTCATAAAATTGAATGAAATTTAAATTATAGAAAAATTAGTCTGATATCAGTAAAATACTTTTTTAATCGAATTCAGCATAAACACCTAGCTTAATGCCCCAAACCATTAGTGTATTACTAGTTTCTCCTTTGCCTCCACCTGTGGGGGGCATTGCCACTTGGACTGTTAATGTTACAAACTACCATAAATCTTTAGAATCTCCAGTCATATATTTATCGCATTGCGATTCTTCAAGTAAAGGAAGAAGAATTACTTCAAGATCCTCATTCGCAAGAATTTATGTTGGTATTATTAATTCTTTTAAAATTTATAAAAGAGTTAGAAAACATATTAAAAATAAGCCAGATGTAATACATCTAGTTAGTAGTGCGTCTTTCTCGGTACTAAAAGATCTCTTAATTATTCGGTTAGCTAAAAGAAATAAAATTCCTGTAATTACGCATTGGAGGTTTGGTAGAATACCACAACTTGCAGAAAAAAACAATTGGGAATATAAATTATTAAGTCGCATTATAAAAAAGAGTAATCGCTCTATTGTTATCGATTTAACCTCATACAATACACTATTAAAAAAGGGGTTTACTAATGTACTTCAAATGCCAAACCCAATAGCTGCAGATGTCGGTGAGCAATCTAAAATTTTGGTCGATACTTATAAAGTAAGACCTCCTGGCCATATTCTATTTGTAGGACACGTGGTTCGAGAAAAAGGGATATTTGAACTTGTGGAAGCCTGTACACCAAATCAAAAGATTGATCGACTAACCCTAGTAGGGCCATATGAAGAGCACATTAAAGAGGCTTTATTGGATATCGCTAAAAATAGAAGTAATGGTTCTTGGCTTAAATTTGAAGGAGCATTAAACAAACCTGAAGTTTTAGAACATATGAGAGCCCATTCAATAGTAGCGTTGCCAAGCTATACAGAAGGTTTTCCTAATGTTGTACTAGAAGCTATGGCTAGTGGTGCAGCAGTAGTGGGTACTTCTGTTGGTGCAATTCCTGAAATGCTAGATGTTAAAACTGAACAAACTTGCGGAATTTGTGTGCCTCATAAAAATACTGAAGAACTTAAAGGGGCTATTGAATATGCTTCAAATAATCCAGCTATAATGCAAACAATGGCTAAAAACGGAATAAATAAAGTACTTGCTTCATATACTATGGAACAGGTGTTTAATGAATATACTCAACATTGGTTGAATGCTGTTGAATTAAAATCATAATAAATATTTTAATTCAGTATTAATTAACCTTTTCACTTTGTACTACTTTTTTAATTTCTTTAGTGAAGATTTCTGCACCCTTATTTGATAAATGGGTTTTATCTTTCCAGTAATCTATCGAAAAGTCATCTGAAAAGAAATCTGAGAAATCATGATATGTAACACCTTTGGTATTCAATATCTCTTTTAATATTACATTATCATCTTTGCAATTATCTTCTAATGAAGGAGAAGTAAAAAGAATTAAAGTTTTATTATTGTTATCGCAGTATAGCTTCAATTCATCTAATAAGTCTTCATATATCTTATTGATTTCTAAATCTTTTAAACAAGTAGGATTTTTTTCTTGTTTTAGTATTTTAGTGAAAATCTCATTTTGACTTTTACTAACATAAATAGGATCGTACCCAGAGTATTTTTTATAATCATAATTAGGTTTCAGAAAATTCTTAACGATGCCTAATACCTTTCCGTTATAACTCAAGCTCCAATAAAACCTTTGTAGTATACTATTATGATCTAGTTTGTCTATTTCACTTGCTATTATTTCATTTCTATTATACTTTACAAGTAGGCTTTTTATATCACCGCCATCGTAGGTAGTTGAAAAAACATTTTCAGGTTCTATATGTAATAATACAACTTGTTCTCTTTTAGAGGGTAAGACCTTTATCATAGCAGACGAAAACGAAAGCTTAGAGCCATCTACACCCATATTAAAAGAATTTTCAGATACTTCATTAGGATCAATATTATGGTTCGCCCTCGAGCTTCCAAAAACAATAAAATCTAAGTCGTCTTTAATTTTTAAATAATGATTTAGTTTCCCAATGCTTTGTCCGGAATATACCTCATCGCTAATTTTATTGAGCGTAAAAAAAACAACTTTATCTGCCACAAAAGAGATTATGATAAATAAAACCAAAGTTTTTATAGAATGTTTAATCGAAATTTTGTCCATTAATTAGAATTGAAAATAGATGAAATTATTTGATGTTGAATAGAACAAGTTGATAAGTACAATTATTATTGTACCTATTATAGCTATTTTAAGTGGACTGAAATTAGTACCTAAGTCTTCTAGTTTAATTTTTTTGTTAAACAAAAACAAATCAAATAGAATACCAATAAGCAATACTACTAACGAATTTACAACAGTATTTGTATTGCCTATAAAGGGCAAATGATAATCTGACGAGAATATTTTCTGAATAGCGAAAATAGCTGAATCAAAAGTTTGTGCCCTAAAAAACACCCAGGATACAAGAACTACTACAAAGGTTACCAAATAACCGAAAATCCGGATCTTCCTAACCGAACTTAAAAAATTAGTTGCATTCAAATACTTTTCAGCACTTAATACGGCACCATGTATTCCTCCCCAAATTATAAAATTCCATGAACTTCCATGCCACAATCCACCTAGTAACATAGTTAACATCAAATTTCTATAGGTGATTTTTATTCCTTTTCTATTTCCCCCTAATGATATGTACAAATAATCTCTCAACCAAAAAGACAAAGACATATGCCACTTTCTCCAGAATTCTGTTAGTGAAGTTGAAAAATATGGAAGATTAAAATTTGGGTTAAACCTAAATCCTAACAACTTGGCTGTACCGATAGCAATGTCTGAATACCCAGAAAAATCGTAATAAATTTGAAAGGCATATAAAAAAGTTGCTAGTACGATTGTAGAAGAATTATGTAATTCGATATTACCGTAAATTGAATCAACATACGCAGCCAAAGAATCTGCAATAACAATTTTTCTAAATAAACCAATAAGGATTTGTATTACCCCTTCGTTAAATTTTTCCTTAATAAATACCCTCTTTTTTTCAATCTGAGGCAAAAGATTTGAAGCACGTTCAATTGGACCTGCAACCAATTGAGGAAAAAAGGCTATAAAAGTAAAGAAAGCTGTTATGTCTTTTGTTGGTTCAAATTCTTTTCGATAGATATCAATGGTATAACTTAAAGTTTGAAAAGTGTAAAAGCTAATACCAACGGGCAGGATAATATTTAACGTTAAGTTTCCTGGCTGCCAACCAAAAATATTCATAAAATCAGAAAATGATTCCGCGAAAAAATTATAATATTTAAAAATAGATAAAAATCCTAAATTGGCTATCAGACTTACCATCAGCCATGTCTTTCTTCCTTTCTTTGTTTTAGTAGAAAATATTTTTGCTCCGGCGGTATAATCAATAAATGAACTTAATATTATAATTGATAAAAATCTCCAATCCCACCAAGCGTAGAAAACATAACTAGAAATTAATAGAAATAAATTTTGCTTTTTTAAGTCATTGTTTAACATCCAATAGACCCCAAATACAAAAAAGAAAAAAACTAAAAACTCTATAGAATTAAATAGCATAAATAATCTTAGTTTTAATTAGTGCCAATTATATTTTTTTGATACAAATATTTTTCTAGTGAATGACAAATATTGGTGTTTAAAATCATAAGTTTTATCTATGTTACTGACTTTTTAGTTATTTATTTTTTCGATCAAATTGTATTCCGCAATTATAAACGGTTAATACCCTAATCTCATACTTATTCTTAACTTTTAATCATTTCATAACTTACAACGAAAGTTTACGCCGTTTATGATTTAGTTTTAAAAATCAATAAACCCTAGATTAAAGGGTAAACACAAAATATAGATGTTTTAGATAATACAAATTTGCATCCTTTCATACCATTCACAGGCTAAATTCAGCATTAAATACAATTTTATAAGTATAAACACTTGTTTTACAGACATTAAGTTATCTTAGGAACAACTCTGAAGTGATTCTTAGTTATTAATGCATTTGAATTTTACTAACCTAAAATATCACCACTATGCTAAGATCAATATGGAGATTAATTCCAGAAAAAATAAGATATTCTCTTTTCAAGAGTTATAGACAAATAAGAACATCAATCCAAATACTTACCCATAAGGGAGATAAATATATTTGTCCGTTTTGTAATTATAATGCAAGAGACTTATTCATAGTTGGACGTGACTCAGAGGTCTTAAAGAAAAAGGAAATAATTGGGGGAAAAAAAGGGCCAAGTGGATGCTATAAATGTAGATCATCAGAACGCGAAAGATTAGTTTATACCTACTTGAAAGAAAATTTAAACATTTCTAATTCAAATTCATTTGAGAATGTCTTACACATTGCCCCAGAACCAAATTTGACAAGTAAACTTTTAAAACTCGATTTTAAAAACTATATCTGTGGTGATTTATTTACTGATGGTTATAGTTATAAAGGTCATGTGCAAAATATGGATGTAACGAGTATACCTTATCCCGATCATACTTTTGATTTGATTATTTGCAATCATGTTCTTGAACATGTGCCAAATGATCAGGTGGCAATGAAAGAAATATGTAGAGTTTTAAATAGTAAAGGAAAAGCTATTCTTCAAGTTCCTATCTCTAAAAACTCTAGTCAAACTTTTGAAGATTTTAAAGTAAACACACCTGAGCAAAGAGAAATAGTTTTTGGTCAATATGATCATGTACGTATTTATGGTCAAGACTATGTACAACGATTAGAAAATTGCGGTTTCAAAGTAGATAGAATAAATATTTCAAATGAATATCCACAATATGGACTAGATTTAGATGAGGATATTTTTGTTTGTAGTAGAAAAATCTAATTATTAATACCAACAAAAAAATACTTAACAACTATCTAATTCTTATTTTTTTCAAAATAGCCATGTAATAGGCTTTTGCTAAAAATATGATGTAGCTTATACTGGTTAATTTCTGCCAAGGACTAAGCCATTTTAAAACATTTTTAAACAATAGCTTATCCATTTTTTTATTTGATTGAAAAAAAAACGGGATGTTTAATTGGTAAGGTAATTTCTTCATTCTCACGTTCGTTATGTATATTACCACTTGTATGAGTAGCTCCCTCTCCAAAACCAATATTTCGGATAAGATTTTTATTTGGCACAGCAATAAGCCCACTATTGATCATACATGATATGAACCAAGGGTAATCCCAAGTATCAATTTTATCTTCATATGCATTTGTTGCCTTTTTAATCAAAGTAGACAAAACATATTCATTTTCAATTAATCCTGAAATTTTTGGGTCATCAATATAGTCTTCAAAAGATTCCAAAATTTTCAAGTGTTTTTGCCACGACTTTTCCAGCTTGCCCATCCCCAAGTAAAGAAAAACGAGCTGAAATAATAGCTATCCCCTAATGAAACATGTGAGTTGAAATTAACACCCGAGATTCCGAACACTCTAAAGTCATCATTATATTCTTCTAACAATTGCTCTGCAAAAGGAAAAAAACCATTTGAAGGTAAGCAGTCATCTTCTAAAATGATTCCGCTTTCTTCATTTTCAAAAAACCATGTAATTGCATTTTAGGTGCATATTTACAACCAAGGTTCTTTTCTTGAAATAATGTTTTTATCTCACAATCCCAATCTATAGAATTGATTAAATAATCACGAATTTTATGTACTTTTTTAAACTCATCATGATGCGTGTCTCTAGGTCCGTCTGAAGCCAAATATAATTTTTCGAGTTTATATTTTCATATTTGAACGAATACCTTCATTATTGTATCCATTCTATTGAATACAATGAAAAGAATCGATGCTTTTGTCATATATAGTATAGTTGGCTTGTATTTTAATAACTCCAATGCACGTACGTTTGCAACTTGCAAACTTTTAAGCGAAATATGATAAGATGGGGACAAACATTACTTAGTAAACTATTATTAAATCGTACTAGTTTTGCGAAAGCACAATATATTATCTATAACCTACTAGAACAATAAAACTAGATAAAATGAGACTATAATCCTACAAAAAGCGTGATTTGCTAAATATGAAGAACAAAATCAAAAAATCTTTTTGAAGACTGAAGAAAAGCTTAGAGCTTTTATCATCATAAAAAATGAAGGTCTAGTTTTCTTGAACAATAACGGTGCGAAAAGTACAGAAATAGATTGAGATATCAAGGTTGCCCAGGCAGCACCTTTTATACCATATTTTGGTATCAATATGAAATTAAGTATGATATTGGCTACCATACCAATAAACAAAGTGAAACTGCTAACACGTTGTAAATTTTCAGTCAATATCCATTTGCTTACCGAGACCCCTAAGAAAACAAATACTCCTGCCCAAATATGAATACTTAGTACACCCCCAGTAAGATTAAACTCATCCTTTAGAAGCAATTCAACTAACCAATCACTTAAGAAGGTCATGGGTATTGCGATTGAAACAGCAAGTATCACCATTAAATCATATAATCGCTGTAACCGATCATAATATAGGCTTTTACTTATTTTTTTTGCATTTACAATTGCTGGAAAAAGGGAGGCACCAATAATACCCGGAACAAAATACCAAGCCTGGCTTAGGTTTACTGCAGCAGCATACTGTCCGACAGAAAATGAGTCCATAAAGCTTTCGATCATTATTTGATCCATTCTGACATAGACTGATATGAATATTGTATTTAAAATTAAAGGCCAGCTGTCATTTAACAATGATTTTGCCATAACCATTGAGAATTTCCATTTAAATATGGATTGTTTATTATAAAAGTAGACGTAAATGGCACCTAAAATGAGAAAAACGGTATCAAACGCAATGGCATAAACAAAATATATAAGCGGAGCTTCAATTAAAATCAATACTATTCTAATTAAAGAAAACAATACTAATCCAACGATACTGGTTACAACAACATGCTTTGTTTTTACAATACTTTGAAAATAAGCAGCAATAACATTGAAGCTATTTACAAACGTTACTAAACCCATGATGATGATGACTTTATTAGTTAGTTCATCATTATCATTTATGAAGATCGATACAAGTAAAAAGCTAACTAGAATGGTTGACCCAATTGTTTGTAGAATAAATGATGTTCCTAACAACAAATATTTTTCATCAGGTCTGTTTACGAGTTCTCTCGCCAATAATCGATCTAAACCCAAAGTTGAAAACGCAGCAAACAAACCCACAAAACTTTGAGCGTAACTTAGAACTCCGAGATCATTTGGCCCAAGATATCTTGTCACCCAAATACCAATGGTCAATGCCGCAAATATTCGTAGAACTTTATCAGACATCATCCATGAAGTATTTTTAAAATACTTCATAAAGCCTGAATTGTTCTTTAATTCGTTTATTCTTTTAAGCATATATTCAACATGGCCTGTTATGAACTAACTATTTACTTTTTTAAATTTCTTATAATCTGCTAAATTATCATCTTTAATACAATACTAGATCATTACAACGTATTTTATGTTACAACTATATTTAACTGTTAAAGTTTTTCTTTAGTATTGAAATCTTGATATGAATTTAATTCTGCTTTAAAAAAAAAGCAATTACTAAAAATAATTGAAAGCAATTTTTCTTAACATTATATAATAATTAACATAACCTTTCACTTCTTCAATTTTATTGATAATTTTACATTTAAGCCTCAATAGTATATATGTATAACTATGTACATATTTTATAATTCAAATAATGGCGTTAAGAAAACAATCACTATTGTTTTAAAATAATTCTACCCACAAATTTCGAAAGCACATACAAAATGACAAATATTATCGTTAAGCTATTGTAACATAAATAACAATCATTAACTAATTAGATTTTAAAAGAATTTAAGTATTTAGTTTACAGTCTTTTAAAGAATAACCCAATACAATGTTCAAAAACAAAACACTACTTATAACAGGAGGTACAGGATCTTTCGGAAACGCAGTTCTTAATCGTTTTCTAGAAACTGACATTAAAGAAATTCGTATTTTTTCTCGTGATGAGAAAAAGCAAGATGATATGCGTAATACGCTTAAAAATGAAAAAGTAAAATTCTACATTGGTGACGTACGGGATTACAATAGTATTTCTAGAGCCATGAGCGGTGTTGATTATGTTTTTCACGCTGCCGCTTTAAAACAAGTTCCTTCTTGTGAATTTTTCCCTATTGAAGCAGCAAAGACAAATGTCTTTGGAACACAAAATACTATTGATGCAGCTGTTGCAAATAAAGTAAAACGTATCATCTGTTTAAGTACAGATAAAGCAGCTTATCCAATTAATGCAATGGGAATTAGTAAGGCTCTAATGGAAAAAGTAGCAGTAGCGGCTTCGAGAAATATTCCGAATGATGATACTATTGTATGTTTAACAAGATATGGTAACGTAATGGCATCAAGAGGTTCTGTTATTCCTCTTTTTGTAAAGCAAATTGAAGAGAAGACTCCTTTGACCATAACCGATCCTAACATGACAAGGTTTTTAATGTCATTAGACGACGCTGTTGATTTGGTCCTTTTCGCTTTTGAGAAAGGTAATCAAGGTGATCTTTTTGTAAATAAAGCTCCCGCTAGTACAATTGGTGATTTAGCGAATGCTGTGAAATCAATTTTTAAGGCTGATAATGATATTAAAGTAATCGGTACACGTCACGGAGAAAAACTTTATGAAACGCTTTGTACTCGTGAAGAGATGCAAAAGGCGGAGGATATGGGTGAGTTTTATAGAATCCCAGCTGACAACAGAGATTTAAATTACAGCAGATATTTTTCTGAAGGTGAAACTGACATTAGTGCAATTGAAGATTATCATTCGCACAATACAACT
>CALIIP010000023.1 GCA_938018045.1 uncultured Flavobacteriaceae bacterium | reverse complement strand
GAACGCACTATTTTTCCGAAGTTTGCGACACAAGAATTTGGAATTGATTCTAAAACTGCCATTTTATCTTTTATCGTAGCTTTCGGAATTACAAAAGCAATTACAAATTATTTTACCGGAAAACTTGCGAACAAATATGGTCGTAAGAACCTATTGGTTTTCGGTTGGTTATTCGCCATTCCGATTCCTTTTATTCTGATGCATGCCACTTCGTGGAATTGGGTTGTTTTTGCAAATGTTTTACTTGGTATCAATCAAGGATTAACTTGGAGCAGTACTGTTGTTATGAAGATTGATTTGGTTGGCGAAAAAGACAGAGGTTTTGCAATGGGAATCAACGAGTTTGCTGGATATTTTGCGGTTGGAGTTGTGGCTTTTCTTACAGGAATTATAGCACATGAATATGGTGTAACTCCGTATCCTTTTTATCTAGGAATTGGGATTTCAATTATTGGTTTAGTTCTTTCTATTTTATTTGTAAATGACACTCGAAAATTTGTAAATATTGAGCAAGAAACCAATCAAAAAAAAGGATTAGAAAACGTGTTTCTCGAAACTACTTTTAAAGACAAGTCGCTGAGTTCTATCACACAAGCTGGATTGATAAACAACCTCAATGACGGAATGATTTGGGGAATTTTACCTATACTTTTAGTATCGCTCAATTACGAAACAAAAAATATCGGAATTATAGCCGCAATTTATCCGACAGTTTGGGGAATTGGACAATTGTTTACAGGAAAGATGTCTGATATTTATTCGAAAAAAATGATGCTTTTTTGGGGAATGTTCTTGCAAGGAATTGCAATAATTTCTATTCCTTTTTTTACTGGTTTTTATCAACTCGCAACGATTGCTGCGCTTTTAGGTTTTGGAACAGCACTAGTATATCCAACATTTTTATCGGCAATTGCAAGTGCAACTTCACCAACACAACGTGCTGAAAGTATTGGTGTTTTTAGATTGTGGCGAGATTTAGGGTATGCGATTGGCGCTATTCTTTCTGGAATTATTGCTGATATGTATAGCGTAGAAACTGCAATTATTTTTATTGGAATATTGACAATTTTATCTTCGCTGGTGATTCAGTTTAGAATGCCTGAAAATAATTAAAAAGCACAAAAAAATTATTTATGAGTTAGGTATTTTATATTATTCTTAACCTAATCTGAATCTAATTTTTTATCCATAAGTTTTATACTTTTATCAAGATATGTCATTATTTTTATGTAAAATTTGATTGCAAAATAGGCAACTGCTATTATTAAAATCAAATTAATAATTGTCCATATTATAAAACCAAATCCTGAGTCTATTAAAGTATTATTTTCCATGAATTTTGTATTTCTTAAAATGGCAAGTTATAGTGCCAAATTCCCTCAAATGTAATGAAAAATTTTAAATAAAAAAACAATTAAAAACCACTAATTCCGCCTTCCAGACTCATCACATTAGGCTTTGAAAATTTTGCTTTAAAAAGATGCACTGCCATCACACTTGAAATTCCTTGATTACACACAATAATATAATTTTCTTTAGGATTCTCAAGTTCACTTAACCAATCTTCAAAATCATACATTGGAACTTTTTCAGTTACTTCAAAAGGAAGCTCTAAATCTTCATTTTCAATAATTGAAATGATTTTAACTGTTGCTTTCTGCTCTAAAATTTTCTTGAAATTTTCTTTAGAAATAGTAATTCCGTCATCAAAATCACATAAAATGGATTTATAGTTTTCGGATTCAAACAATGAAGAGATTCTTCGCTTTTGCTCAGAATGACATTCAGAAGGTTTTAATTTCATCTTGAACTGAGAATTGTCTAGAGAATTATAAATCAACAGTTCATTTATTAAAGGTTTTCCAATTTCTGCAACAATTTTTAAAACTTCGTTGGCTTGCATCAAACCAATAATACCTACAATCGTATTTAGCGTTCCAAGTTCAGAACAATTAGGAATGTTTTCAGTTGGTATTTCTGGAAAAGCATCGCGAAGATTGGCAGTTCGATTTTCGTTTTTATCTAGGTGGTTAAACGTCGCTACATAACCATCAAACTTATATAAAGAACCATATACTAACGTTTTATCTTTTAGAACACAAGCGTCATTTAGCAAATATTTAATCGGCAAATTATCTGTACAATCCAAAACAATTTCGGCATCAACAATTAAATTAAATACATTTTTTTTTGAAACAGATTTATTAGAAAAAGTAACATTTACAAAAGAAGAAGTTGACTGAATATAGGTTGCTAGAACTTCACATTTAGGCTTACCAATATCATCAGTTTTATAAAAAACTTGACGATGCAAATTACTCACATCAACCGTGTCAAAATCTATCAAGTGAATGTTTCCAACACCACTTCCAGCCAAATATATTGCGGCAACCGAGCCTAAACCTCCACAACCAACAATACTAATTGTTGCGTTTCGCAACCTTTCTTGACCACTTTCTCCAAGTTCAGAAAGTGTGGTTTGACGTTGGTATAAATCTTTTGCAGAAATCTTTGTCATTTATTCTCCTTGCATTAAATTTTTAATTGAAATTATTAATAATACAATTCCTATCGCAAGAAAAATAAAACCTGCGACTGCTTGTTTTTTACTATTAACTTGATCTTTTACAAATGAAAATTTTACTGTATTGAATAATACAATTATTGCTCCGATACATGTAAATAAAACTCCTATTGATAACATAAATTCTTTATTTTTTTAATTCATTTTTCGCCTTTTCATATTCTGATGGCGTATTAATATTCTGTATAAAATGCTCGTCAACCTCAACAATTTCAACATCCGAATTTATCAAAACTTTTCGCGGACAAGAATAACCTTGCGATAAGTAATTAAGTAAAATCGGATACGCTTTTGGTTCCCAAATTGTAATCAATGGTTCAGGAAATTGCTTGTTTTTCCCTTTCAATGCTGTTGCAATTTTTTTTGGGTTTCTACTATCTAATAAAAGTCTAATCAGACCTTTATCTACAAAAGGGACATCTGTTGCAATAACAAAAAATGCTGAGTTAGGATTCTCTTGAAAAGCAGAACATATCGCTCCGAATGGTCCAAGGCCTATAAATTTATCTGAAATCGTATTAGTATTTCCAATTTCTTGACCTTCTGTTACTGAAATATACACGCCTTTATTGTCATGATATGGCAAAAATATTGAACTCAATTGCTCATATAAATAGTCTCTTTGTGATACTCCATGATATTCAAGCAACCCTTTGTCAGCTCCCATTCTTGTACTTTTTCCTCCTGCTAAAATCAAACCTTGGACTGGTGCAATTTGATCTTGAATTATATTGTCTATATGCTTTGAAATTTTATCAACTTCATCAATCATATAACATTTTAAATTATTGATATTCGGATATTTATCAATCAGAAAATCAAAATATTTTGAATCTTTATTTGTTTTGATAACAAACTGAATATTGTCTAACTGATCTAATCTTTTTAATACTGATGCTTCTTTCTCATTATCTAATATCAAAACTTGTTTTTCACCTTGATAATGATTTCCATTTATACACACCAAATCGTATTGTGAAAATTGAATTAATGAATTATAAGGGTTCAAAACCGTTTTAGTATTTACATCTAAATTTTCAGAATCATGAAACGTAAAAGTATCTAGTATTGGAGCCACAATCTCATCATTATGACTTGCGTCTAAATATGCGATTTTTGATGTTTTTTGAAGGTTATTGGCGATTTTTATAACTAAATCGCTAATTATTGAGCATTTTACACCCAAAAATGAAATTTCATTAGACGCATATTTACCGTAATTTCTACGTGTTAGTTTGGTATGTTTTTGGTATTTGCTCATTTACAAATTCTCAATTTTCTTTTGAGAAGCAAGAATTCCTTGTACAATTGCCGAACTCAAGCCTTCATGTTCCATTTTATTTAAACCAGTAATTGTAATTCCTTGAGGAGTTGTTACTTTATCAATTTCACTTTCTGGATGATTTCCTTCCATCAATACCAAAGATGCTGCACCTTTCATAGTTTGAGCAGAGATTTTTTGAGCTATTTCTGAACTAAAACCAATTTCTATTCCGCCTTGCATTGCTGCACGAACATAACGAAGTGCAAAAGCAATTCCGCTTGCAGCAAGAACAGTTGCTGAAGCCATCAATTCGTCTTCAATAAATAAAACTTCGCCTAAATTATCAAACATAACTTTTACATATTCTTTCTGTTTTTCATCATCAGAATTTGTAGAAATACACGTCATCGATTCACGAATTGCAGCAGCAGTATTTGGCATTGCTCTAAATAATGAAACCGATTTTGGTAATTCTACTTCCAACTCAGGAATCGAAATTCCTGTAACAGTAGAAATCACAATTTGATTCGTGATTTCAGGAGAAATTTCTTTAAGTATTGCGATAGTCTTTTGTGGTTTTATACACAATAAAATCACATCAGAATTTTTAACGGCTTCAATATTGTCTGACGTAACATTAACTCCGATTTTCTTGTATTTTTCTAATGCAATAAGTTTTCTTCTAGTAATAGTTAAGTTTTCTGGCTTCACGCCTGAATCAAGCAAACCATCAATAATAGAAGTCCCTAAATTTCCTCCTCCAATAATTGTAATATTCTTCATCCTATATCTTTTTTATATCAGATTTTCCTCCAGTTTTTTCAATCAATTTAGTTTCTTTAATCACCATTTTTTGTGATATCGTTTTACACATATCATAGACAGTCAACGCTGTAATACTTACTCCAGTCAACGCCTCCATTTCTACTCCTGTTTTACCTTCTATTTCAACCGAACAACTAATTTCTATTTCTTCTTTATTGATGATTATAATATCAATATCAACACCATTTATCATCAAAGGATGACACATTGGAATCAATTCTGAAGTCTTTTTTACTGCCTGAATTCCTGCAATAATTGCTGTTTGAAATACAGGTCCTTTTTTGGTTGTTAACTCATCATTTTCAAAATGAGAAATGATTTCTGCACCCAAAAACATCAGCGTTTTTGCTGTTGCTTTTCGCTTGGTGATTTTTTTATCACCAACGTTCACCATTTTTGGTTGATTGTTTTTATTGATATGTGAAAAGTCGCTCATT
>CALIIP010000022.1 GCA_938018045.1 uncultured Flavobacteriaceae bacterium | reverse complement strand
TATAAAAAGGACGGCAATAAGGAAGTCCAAGTCATAGATTCTCATAGTTCTTGGGAATCTCCTTATAGATTGATCAGCTTTGAAGGATTTGTGTTTCTCAGAGGGATCACGTCATATCCGATTATCTTACACGACATAGTAGATAATAAAATCATAGGAACCGAAATAAACAGGAAAACCGATCCTGTCAAAACCGAGATAAGGATAGAACAAAATTAGAGAAACGCATCATTCTTAACATTCTCAATATTGAACGAAAAGCACGGCTCCGTTGTGTAGGTGGACACTGTAATGGATCATTATGAACGCTTTGCGGATGTTGAATGATGATATATAGTGACCTGGACAATACAGAGAGCTATGGAATTGATAAGTGATGAGTTACAGATTTATCAGAGTTAGCTTTCATTGTCAAAAAATGAGATTGACAAGAAACCAAAATTTAGCAATCATCCATTTTAAAACACCAACAACTTGCAAAATTCTAAAATGTAAAGTATATTTGACATTAAGTAAAACATACTTCACTATAAAAAATATAGAAATGTCAAGATCAAATTGTTCTGATGCACAAGACGAATACAATAAAATTTCTAAATTATTAGAATTTCGATTGCCGTCAAAATATAAAATGATAGGCATCATAACAGCAAGTCTAATTTTATTATTCTTGATGAGTAGTAAGTTCTTTGGAGATATTGCACCATTAATCAAGGATGTTCTTAGAACCCTAATTTTACTTTTCCTTTTATTAGCTTCTTTGAGCATGGATTCTCAAGAAGACGAATTTTCGAAATACATTAGATTCCAATCATTCAAAATAGCCTTTGTAATAGCGATTAGCTATTCAATTATAATTCCTCTATTAGCTTTTATATTTGATTTACTCATAACCAAAATTACAGGAGATGGGAGTATAAACTTTCATCAAATTTCAGCTTTCGAAATTCTATTTATTCTATTAGGAATTCAATTATTATTCTTTGAAACGCTTAAACGATTTGGACGTGCATAATAGATTAAAAATTGAAAGAGCAGAGTTCAATCTTACACAAGAGCAATTGTCAAAACGAATAGGTGTTTCGAGGCAGACAATTAATTCTATTGAAAAAAATAGATATGTTCCCTCTACTATTCTTGCTCTCAAATTATCAGAACTATTTGGCAAGTCTGTTAATGAAATATTTATATTGGATGAGACAGACTAGAAAAAAATAAAGAGAGCTAACACTATATATGACGGAATATTTCCTGAGCTCATACTCGACATATCCTTATCAGTGGCAGCCCATTAGAATAAAAGAAGAACAAAGATGAAAATCGAATTGGATGAATATTGCACCTATTACGAATACAACACCTTTATAAAAGATTTAAGATTGCAATATTCAATCTACCCATTTTTTTTAGGAAGAAGACACAATTCAATTTGAAGAACCTGATTATGAAGACGGAGCGAATAAATTTTCATTGATCCAAGCAAAAAAAAATTGTTGAATTTGGCTCTTGCGAAAGAGACATGATTAATAATTGCAGAAAACCACATAAAAACGATAAAAGGAAATCAATACCAAATGGATGAAAGAGCTTTTAAATCATTGATTGATTATTTGGAGAAAGTACCAGCAATAAATTCACCAATAGCTACAGGAACCGATGAAGAAGGATTTTGGTGGATTAAGTTTCAAATAGATGTTGAAAGTAAATATGCGTGGAATGTAGTCCAAGAATTAGGATGTGTGTTAAATTATATCTCAATTAATGAAAGATTACCAACAGTCTTTTATCCGGTTTCACCAGCACCATATTTAAATGGAGGACCGACAGAATTTCTTTCTTGGGTAATTGAGACAAAAGACAAAGAGTTCAAACCAGGAACATTAAAAAAGTGGTTAGAAGGAAGATTGCCAAATCCCGTCCATGATTTAGAACAATGGAATTTGGCTGAATAAAAAAGAAGAAAAATAAAAATGAGCTACAACAATATGTATGATGTAGCATGATAATACATTAAAAATAAAATGAAATGAAAAAACCACTATTTGTGATTATTTCAATATTATTTGTCATATCTGAAATTTCAATTGCACAAGATTGGAGCTACTACAATACAGATAATTCAGAAATACCAGGTAACTACATTAGGTCTTTTTCGATTAAAAATGATACACTAATAATTGGTACACAAAATGCAGGGTTGGCCATTTTTGATCAATCAAACTGGGAAATTTTTAATGTTGAAAATTCAAGCATACCAAGTAATAATGTAAATAATGTCATTCACAATGACAACGGAATTTGGATGAATTGCTTTATTGGGATAGGAGACCATTATCTCGTAAGATTAAAAAATGACGATTGGAAAATTTGGGAAAATATACTAAATAATCAAAAATCACGTTTTTCGGATATTGAATTTGATGAAAATGGAATAGCTTGGATGGTTACCGGCGATAATTCTGGGTGGGTTACAAGATTCAATCAGGTTACTTTTGAATCTTTCAATTCAAATAATTCGTGCTTGCCAACATTTTCTAGTACTAGGTATTTACCATTCTCGATAAAAGTAATTGATAGCGAAAGCAGGTGGATAGGTTTGTTAGATAATCAATTAGGGTCTAGCTCACTTAAAAATACTGGAGTGGTTTTAATGGAAAATGAAAACTGTATATTTTACAATAAAGACAATTCAAGTTTTCCAGATAATCATCAAGCTATCGTAGAAATTCATAAAGATCCACTAGATCAAAATGTTTTTGGTTTTTATCGAATAAAGGAATTATAAAATTCGATGGCATAAATTGGGAAGAAATATTCTTGCCTTCGGCACCAAACGCTATGACTTTTGACAATGACAATAGGTTGTGGGTACACATTAGTAATATTGGAATGCGATATTATAAGAATGGGGAATGGTTTATGCCAATTGCAAATCCAAGTAGTAGAGTCAATGAATTAAAAGTTGATGGAGATAATAGGCTTTGGGCTTCAACTGAAACAAATGGTTTGGCCTATTTTAATTTGAATGAATTAGAAATAAATTCAACTGAACTGGTAAAAGATGAAAAAGTAAGTGTTTTCCCAACGCTCATTAGTGATAATATTACCATAAATATAGAAAACTTAGGTTTACAAGGAGTTGAATTTAAGTTACTTGACATTGAAGGTCAAATTCATTTACAAGAAAAAATTATACAAAGATCGTGTAGCCTTCCCCAACTTAGGACAGGTGTTAAGTTAAAAATATTCATTTGAATAAATTGTAGCTCCGCCATATTATTTATGTAGATACTGTCAAGGCTGGCGACTGCAAGGAGCCATTCATTTTAGCCTTTACTGTTTCGG
>CALIIP010000021.1 GCA_938018045.1 uncultured Flavobacteriaceae bacterium | reverse complement strand
ATAATCAAAATTATCAAAAGCGGCTCTAAAGTTTTCTCGTTTACGAAGTATCGTTATCCAACTTAATCCTGCTTGAAAAGTTTCTAAAATTAGAAATTCAAACAATTGATCTTCATCATATAGCGGAACTCCCCATTCTGTGTCATGATATTCAATATACAAAGGGTCTTTTCCAGCCCAAGAACAACGTTTTTTATCCATATTTAAAATCTATTTCAACAAAAATACATAAATTTGGTACAGTTATTGACTCTTAATTAAGTGTAAATACATTCAAACAGATGAAACATTTATTATCCGTTTTAGCAATTGCCATATTAATTGTTAGTTGCGGAACATCAAACAAAATTAACAAAACAACTTCTGATAAAAATTTGGAAGAAGCTGTTGTTATAGAAAATGATAGTTTAGAATATCAAATTATTATTTTTGATGTTGGCTTTAGCACATATCTAAATACGATTGCTCAGCCTCAAAATTTCTATTCTCAAAGTTATTATGAAATTAAAAATACTTTTTATGTTTCTGAATGGAATAATAGAGCAAGAAGTCCTTTACAATATGGAGATTTTTACGGAAGTATTATAGATTATGACCAAAATGTAGATTATGGAATTGAAGTTAATTACAAACTATTTAGTTATTTTCAGTTTATAAGGCACAAACACGGAATACGATTATAATAAAAACAAAAAAGAGGAGCAAATTGCTCCTCTTTTTATTTGTTAAATATGATATCTTCTATTAAGCAGGAGGTGCTCCAGCCATTATTTCCTCATTAGCAAACTCTTCAAATTGTTTAAAGTTTTGCTTAAATGAATCCGCTAATTTTTGAGCCGTTTTATAATAACCTTCGTCATTATTCCAAGATTGTCTTGGACTTAAAACTTCTGTTGGCACATTCGGACAAGTTCTTGGTTGTGACACTCCAAACATAGAATGAACATGATAATTATCTTTATTTGCAGCTTCTAAACTTCCGTCCATAGCAGCAGTAATCATTGCTCTTGTGTATTTTAATTTCATTCTATGACCAACTCCATAAGGTCCTCCTGTCCAACCAGTATTTACCAACCAAACATTTACATTCGCATCTTTCATTTTTTTGCTAAGCATTTCAGCATATTTTGTTGGATGCAATGGCATAAATGGCGCTCCGAAACAAGCAGAAAAACTTGGTAGAGGCTCTGTAACTCCTGCTTCTGTACCAGCAACTTTTGCAGTATAACCAGATATAAAGTGATAAGCCGCTTGACCTGGAGTTAACTTAGAAATCGGAGGTAAAACTCCAAAAGCATCAGCAGTTAAGAAAAATATATTTTTAGGGTTTTTACCAATTGATGGTTTTCTAATATTGTCTATATGATAAATTGGATAACTAACTCGCGTATTTTGTGTGATAGACGTATCTTCAAAATCTACAACTCCGTTATCATCCATAATAACATTTTCAAGAATTGCTCCTTTTTTTATCGCAGCATAAATTTCTGGCTCTTGTTTTTGAGAAAGATTGATCACTTTTGCATAACAACCTCCTTCAAAATTGAAAACTGTGTTTTCTTTTGTCCAACCATGTTCGTCATCACCAATCAAACTTCTATTAGGATCTGTAGATAGTGTTGTTTTACCTGTTCCTGATAAACCAAAAAAGATGGAAGTATCTCCATCTTCTCCAACATTTGCAGAACAATGCATTGGCAACGTTTCTTTAAATACTGGAAGAATAAAATTCAATGCAGAAAAAATTCCTTTTTTGATTTCACCAGTATAACCAGTTCCACCAATCAAAGCAATTTTCTTTTCAAAGTTTAAAATGGCAAAATTGTGTTGGCGTGTTCCATCAACTTCGGCATCAGCCATAAAACCTGGAGCGTTAATAACTGTCCATTCTGGAGAAAAAGTTTCTAATTCTTCTTCAGTAGGTCGTAAAAACATGTTGTAAGCAAACATGTTACTCCAAGGATATTCGTTAACCACGCGGATATTTAGCTTGTAATTTTCATCAGCACATGCATAACTATCTCTTACATAGATTTCTTTTTCAGAAAGGTAAGCGACAACTTTGTCATATAATTTATCAAATTTTGCTGATTCGAAAGGGATATTGATATCTCCCCACCAAACTCTATCTTTAGTAATGTCGTCTTTTACAATAAACCTGTCCATTGGAGATCGCCCTGTAAATTCACCTGTATTAATAGCAAGAGCACCAGAACTGGCTTCTTTTCCTATTTTAGTATCGATACATATTTGGTGTAATTTCTTTGGAGATAAGTTGTAATGGACAACTGCATTTTTAATACCATAACTATTTAACGAAATCGTTTTCGTTCTTGTATCGTGGCTCATCATGTTTTTTAATTTTTGATGTTCTTAAGCGACAAAAGTAAACTTTATTTTAAAAGAATTTTATGGATTTGACAATTATTTATTAAAAAAATTATCATTTCTCCTTAAAAAAGGAAATTCCCATTTTTATCCATCCAATTACAAAGAAAAGGCCACCTAAAGGTGTAACGAACCAAATTTGTTTCGGATTTACATCAAATACTGTAATTGCATATATGGAACCTGAAAAGAGAATAATTCCAATTATAAATAGTAAACTGATCGTGTTTTTTGATTTAGAAGTAAAGCTATTATACGTGTTTACAAACAGCAAAACGATGACGTGATACATTTGATACCGAACTCCAGTTTCAAAACTTTTTAGCGCATCTACACCTAACTTTTCTTTTAAAGCATGCGCACCAAAAGCACCTAAGACTATTGTTATTGCGCCTATAATTGATGTAATCACTAAATATTTATTCTTCATCTCTATTAATTTTGTCAATGCAAAAATATGGCTTAAATTTATCCTATGGAAAATTCAGATAACAAATTAGTTACAGTGCTTCGTTCAATGGCTTTAATTGAACTTGAACTGGCAAAAGGAAAATTAGAAAGTGAAAACATTCATTGCTTTATTGCAGGAAAAAATGATTCAATGGGTTTTGCAGAGGGCTACCGTCTACAAATTTCATCATCAGATGTAGAAAAAGCAACAAAAATACTTAATGAAATAAATTAATGAGAAACATATTAATTATAGGAGCAGGAAGGTCAGCTTCTTCTCTGATTAAATATTTATTGGATAAATCATCCGAAGAAAATTTACATATTATAGTTGCAGATATGAACAAATCTGCAGCAGAAGAAAAAATTGACAATCATAAAAATGCATCAGCAATTGCTTTAAATGTTTTTGACGAAAAAGGCAGAAGAGAAGCAATTAGGAATGCCGATATTGTTATTTCTATGCTTCCAGCAAGATTTCACCTTGAAGTTGCCAATGACTGCTTAGAATTTGGTAAAAATATGGTAACAGCCTCTTATGTTTCGAAAGAAATGAAAGCCTTAAATGACGATGTGAAATCTAAAGGGTTGACATTTATGAACGAAATTGGGCTTGATCCTGGAGTTGACCATATGAGCGCGATGCAAGTGATTGATAGAATTCGTGATAAAGGAGGGAAAATATTATTGTTTGAATCTTTTACTGGAGGATTAGTAGCACCTGAAAGCGACAATAATCTATGGAATTATAAATTTACTTGGAATCCAAGAAATGTTGTAGTTGCAGGTCAAGGAAGTGCATCAAAGTTTATTCAAGAAGGAAAATATAAATACATTCCTTATCAGAAACTTTTTAGAAGAACAGAATTTTTAAATATTGATGGTTATGGTCGATTTGAAGGATATGCAAATAGAGACTCTCTAAAATACCGTAGTATTTATGGTCTAGATGATATTCCAACCTTATATAGAGGAACCATGAGAAAAGTTGGTTTTTCAAGAGCTTGGAATGTTTTTGTTCAACTCGGAATGACAGATGACAGTTATCAAATTGATGATTCTGAAAACATGACATATCGAGATTTTACCAATTCATTTTTAGCATATCATCCAACAGATACTGTCGAATTAAAGTTACGTCATTATCTTAAAATTGATCAAGATGATATTATTTGGGACAAATTGATGGAGTTAGATATTTTTAGTCGCACAAAAAATGTTGAATTAAAAAATGCTACTCCAGCACAAATACTTCAAAAAATATTGATGGATAGTTGGACGCTCGAAGAAGACGACAAAGATATGATTGTAATGTGCCATAAATTCGGTTATGAATATGAAGGCAAACAACATCAAATAGAATCGCAAATGGTTGTTCTTGGTGATGACCAAACATATACTGCAATGGCAAAAACGGTAGGTTTACCTGTTGCAATTGCAACGTTAAAAATATTAAATGGCGAAATTACAAAAACTGGTGTTTTAATACCAATTGATAAAAAAGTGTATGAACCGATTTTAAAAGAATTGGAAGATTACGGAGTTATTTTTAAAGAAAAGGAAGTGCCGTTTTTAGGATATAATCCTGAGAATGTTAGTTAACAAACTACATTTTTAAATAAAAGTCTTGCGTCAGATTTATATACGCTTGTGTATATTTATGACGCACGATTTCAATAATCAATTCATCAATTTTGATTGTTGATTCATTGAATGTTAATTGCAACAAACTTCTTTTTATTACTGATGTTTTTGTTCCTCTAACTCTAGTAATTCTCAACGGAAACAAGTTGTTTTCTGATGCTTTTT
>CALIIP010000020.1 GCA_938018045.1 uncultured Flavobacteriaceae bacterium | reverse complement strand
CGATTTCAATAATCAATTCATCAATTTTGATTGTTGATTCATTGAATGTTAATTGCAACAAACTTCTTTTTATTACTGATGTTTTTGTTCCTCTAACTCTAGTAATTCTCAACGGAAACAAGTTGTTTTCTGATGCTTTTTTCAAAAAAGTTACTTCTTCTTCAAATGGAATGATAAAAGCACAACTTCCATCTTCTGAGAGTAGTTTAGACGTTGCATCTAGTAAAAACTCATACGGAAGACTCTCAGCATGCCTTGCTATTGCGCGTTTCTCCTCTACTGTTTCTTTTTTATAAGTTGATGTGTAAAATGGTGGATTGGAGATAATCAAATCATACTTATCATCAATTTCATCGACAAATTCTTGTAAAGACGCATGATAACAAAACAGTCTATCACTCCATTCTGACGCTTCAAAATTTTCTACCGATTGTTCAAAAGCATTAGCCTCAATCTCTATCGCATCAATAGTTTCAGCAAAACTCCTCTGAGCAATTTGCAATGCTATGATTCCTGTTCCTGTTCCAATATCTAATACTGAATATGGAGAGTCCAATTGAGTCCAAGCGCCTAATAAAACAGCATCTGTACCAATTTTCATGGCACATTTGTCTTGAGCAACAGTAAATTTTTTGAATTTGAATGGTTGCATGAACTTATAGATATAAATCTATTAATCCTTCAGGAGTTTCAACAATGACTTTGTTATTTTCTCGGTCGATTTTTTTGATAAAATTATCTATCATCGGAATAAAAATATCAATTCCTTCTCTATCGACTTCAAATAAAGGTTGTGCTGTTTTCTCATTGATACCAATGATTTTTCCAACTTCTCCAAAATTAACATCTTCGAGTGTAAAACCTATAATTTCGTGATAATAAAATTGATCTCCTGTAAGTTTTGGTAGTAAAGTTACAGGTAAATAAATTCCTGATTTCATAATTCCGTCAGCATCTGCTTCGGTATCTACACCTTCAAACTTTGTACGCAATTGATTGCCTTTTTGCAGCAAACTTTTTTCAATAAAAAAAGGAATCAGATTAGTACCGTGAAGTACAAATACTGATTCCATATTTTCGTATAAATGAGGTTCGTCTGTATCAAGTTTGATAACTACTTCTCCTCTAAAACTGTGTTTTCTTACGATTTTACCAAGATAAAAACAATCTTTTTTACGCATAATCGATAGAAATTAAAACTACTCTGCAGCTTTTTCTTCTGAAGAATCTTCAGTTGCTTCTTCAACAACTTCAGCAGCTTCTTCAACAACCGCTTCTGCTTCTGCAGTAACTTCTTCTGTTGCCTCCTCTACTACTTCGTTTGCAGCCTCTTCAGCAGCAGTTGCAGCCGCAGCTTCTGCTTTTAGAGCCTCTTCAGCCTCAAGAACAGCAGCTTTACGCTTTGCGTTTACTTCTTTTTCAATTTCTAATGCTTTTGCTTTTGCATCAGCAGCAGCTTTAGAAAGACCATCAGCTTTAGCATTTACTAAACCTGCTTTTTCATCTAACCAAGCCTGAAATTTCTTTTCAGCTTCCTCTTCTGAAAATGCTCCTTTACGAACTCCTCCTGCAAGGTGATGCTTTAATAACGCTCCTTTATAAGACAACAATCCTTTTGCTGTATTAGTTGGTTGCGCTCCATTCTGTAACCATTTTACTGAACCATCAATGTCCAATTCAATTGTTGCAGGATTTGTGTTTGGATTGTAAGTTCCTAATTTTTCTAAGAATTTACCATCTCTTTTTGCTCGTGCATCTGCTGCTACGATCCAGTAAAAAGGTTTTCCTTTTTTACCGTGTCTTTGTAATCTAATTTTTACTGACATAATTTTAAATTTTTAAGGTACTCGACCTCGATTATTAATTTTAAAAGAATTTTCTTGAGTTTGCTCAATATTTCTTTTAGTCTGTCATCCAAAACTTGTTTTTGGAATCAAGGGTGCAAATGTAAGGAATACTAACAACTCTAAACGAAAAATATTACATTATTTTAAAAGTTCTAAGTTGCTTATTCTAAGTAAGTTATTTTTCTTTTGAATTGTTAATAACTAAGCGCTATCAACAAACAACAAAAACATCAAATTTAGGTAATTTTAAAACCTCTAATATTCATATTACATGTACTTAATTTTTGATACAGAAACTACAGGTTTACCAAAAAAATGGAAGGCTCCAATTACAGATACTGATAATTGGCCTCGCTGTATTCAAATTGCATGGCAATTACATGACGACTTAGGGCAACTTGTTGAAAGTCAAGACTATTTAATACAAACTGATGGTTTTAATATACCATATGATGCAGAGCAAATTCATGGAATTTCTACGCAACTTGCAGACCAAAACGGAATTCCGTTAGTTGAAGTTTTAGAAAAATTTAATGAAGCATTATCAAAAACGAAATTTGTAGTTGGACAAAATGTTGGCTTTGATCTCAATATTATGGGTTGTGAGTTTCATAGAATGGGAATTGAAACTAATTTAAATTCACTTCCATTATTAGATACTTGTACCGAAAAAACTGCACAACTTTGTCAACTTACTGGAGGTCGTGGAGGGAAATTCAAATTACCAACACTTACTGAACTTCACAAACATTTGTTTGGTATTGGTTTTGGTGAAGCGCACAATGCAACTGCTGATGTTGAAGCAACAACACGTTGTTTTTTAGAACTTATAAGAAGAAGAAATTTCACTCTTGAAGAGTTAGATGCAACTTCAGAATTTTTTGAAAAGTTTGATGAGAAAAATCCGAAGGAAATAAAGTTAATTGGTTTAAAGCACATCAACCTAAAAAAAGCGAGTACAAAACTCCGTGAAAAAGAAGAAAAACAAGTTGAAGTACCTTTAAAACCTATTCCTACTGAAGTAACATCTGAATTAAAAGATGCGAACTTCGTACATCTTCATAATCATTCTCAATTTTCGATATTACAATCTACATCTAGTATTTCTGATATTGTAAAGGCTACGATAAACAACAAAATGCCTGCAGTAGCACTTACAGATACTGGCAATATGATGGGTGCATTTTATTTTGTTAAAGAAATATTAGCATACAACAAATCCGTAGAAAAACACAACGAAAGCATTGAAGAAGGTCAAGAAGAAAAACAACCAATAACACCAATTGTTGGGAGTCAATTCAACGTTTGTGAAGACCATCTTGACAGAAGCCATAAAGACAATGGTTATCAAATTGTGATGCTTGCAAAAAACAAAAAAGGCTATCATAATTTGGCGAAAATGTCGTCAATCTCACATACAAAAGGATTTTATTATGTTCCTCGAATCGACAAAAACATTGTTGAGCAATACAAAGAAGATATTATCATTTTAAGTGGGAATCAATATGGAGAAATTGCTAGTAAAATTTTAAATATTGGTGAATCTCAAGCTGAAGAAGCATTGCTTTGGTGGAAAAAACAATTTGGTGAAGATTTTTATCTTGAAATGACAAATCATGGTCAAGAAAATGAAAAACATATCAACGAAATATTACTTCAGTTTTCAAAAAAACACGAAGTTAAACTAGTTGCAACAAATGACACATTCTATATCAGTAAAGAAGATTCAACTCCTCACGATATTTTATTGTGTGTAAAAGATGGTGAGAAATTTGACACACCAAAAGGTCGTGGTCGAGGCTATCGATATGGCTTACCAAACAATGAATATTATTTCAAGAGTCCAGATGAAATGAAAGAATTGTTTCAAAATACACCAGAAGCAATTATAAATATTCAAGAAGTAATTGATAAGATTGAAACATATCCTTTAGCAAGAAAAGTACTACTTCCGAAGTTTGATATTCCGAAGGAATTTGTAAATCAAGAAGATTTAGTTGATGGTGGAGTTCGAGGAGAAAATGCATATTTAAAACATTTGACTTTTGAAGGTGCGAAGAAAAGATATGGCGAAGAATTAGACAAAGAAACTATTGAAAGGCTTGATTTTGAACTTTCAGTAATTGAAAATACTGGTTATCCAGGATATTTCTTAATTGTTTGGGATTTAATCGCGGAAGCACGAAGGATGGATGTTTCTGTAGGTCCTGGACGTGGTTCTGCCGCAGGATCTGTTGTTGCATATTGTCTTTGGATTACCAATATAGATCCAATAAAATATGATTTACTTTTTGAGCGTTTCTTAAATCCAGATCGTGTTTCACTTCCTGATATTGATATTGATTTTGATGATGAAGGTCGTCAAAAAGTGATTGATTTTGTAATTAATAAATACGGCTCAAATAATGTTGCGCAAATTATTACTTACGGAACAATGGCTGCAAAATCTTCAATTCGTGATACTGCGCGTGTGCTAGATTTACCGCTTCCTGATGCTGACAGAATTGCTAAACTGATACCAAACACAAAACTAAATTACATATTTGGAGACGATAAAAAAAGCAAGTCTAAAATTGCAGAATTACGTGCAGATGACAAAGCAAAAATTGTAGAATTACAGACAATTGCTGATGGAACTGATCTTGCTGCAAAAACCATACATCAAGCATTGGCGCTAGAAGGATCTGTAAGAAATACTGGAACTCACGCATGTGGAGTCATCATTACTCCTGAAGATATTACCAATTTAATTCCAGTTGCAACAGCCAAAGATTCGGAAATGTTTGTAACTCAGTTTGACAATAATGTTGTGGAAAGCGCAGGATTATTGAAGATGGATTTCTTGGGATTAAAAACACTATCGCTTATAAAAGATACTGTTAAGATTGTAAAAGCATTGCATAAAAAAGACTTGGTTCCAGATGATTTTCCATTGGATGATGAGAAAACATACGAACTCTTTCAGAAAGGAGAAACTATTGGAATTTTTCAATATGAATCAGCTGGAATGCAGAAGCATTTAAAAGATCTAAAACCTACAACTTTTGCAGATTTAATTGCAATGAATGCACTTTATCGTCCTGGACCAATGGAATATATTCCATTGTTTATTATGAGGAAACATGGTAGAGAAGCAATTGAATATGACTTGCCAGAAATGGAAGAAATTCTTAAGGAAACTTATGGAGTTACAGTCTATCAGGAGCAAGTGATGTTACTCTCTCAAAAATTAGCAAATTTCACAAAAGGTGAAGCCGATATGTTGCGGAAAGCGATGGGGAAAAAGATAATTTCACTGCTAGATGAGTTGAAGCCAAAGTTCATGAATGGTGGAAAAGAAAACAACCATCCAGAAGAAGCATTAGAAAAAATTTGGAAAGATTGGGAAGCATTTGCAGCCTACGCTTTTAACAAATCTCACTCGACTTGCTACGCATATATCGCCTATCAAACTGCATATTTAAAAGCGCATTATCCAGCAGAATATATGGCAGCAGTTCTGTCTAACAACATGCGAGATATTAAATCAGTTTCTTTCTTTATGGAAGAATGTAAGCGTGCAGGAATAGAAGTTTTAGGTCCAGATGTAAACGAATCGTACTATAAATTTGCAGTAAATAAAGAAGGAGCAATTCGCTTTGGAATGGGTGCAATTAAAGGTGTCGGCGAAGGTGCAGTTGCATCTATTGCCTCAGAAAGAAAAGAAAATGGACCTTTTAAATCTATTTTTGACGTTGCCAAACGTGTCGATTTACGCGCTGCTAACAAACGAACTTTTGAAGGGCTAGTTTTTGCTGGCGGATTTGATAGTTTTACAGAAACACATAGATCTCAGTATTTTGCTTTAGATGAAAAAGGTCAAACATTTTTAGAGAAAGCCATGAAATATGGTTCTAAATATCAAGAAAATAAAAACTCCTCTCAGGTTTCATTATTTGGCGAAGCTTCAGAAGTGCAATTTGAAGAACCTACAATTCCTGAATGTGAAAAATGGGGCGTTATGGAAAAATTATCACGTGAAAAAGAAGTTGTAGGAATTTATATTTCTGGACATCCTTTAGATAATTTTAGAAACGAATTAAAAAACTTTTGCAATGCTGTTTTGGTAGATTTTCAAGATCCAAAAGGATTAATGAATAAAGATGTTGCTGTTGCTGGAATAATCACAAGTGTTGAGCATCGAATTTCAAAAAATGGAAAAGGTTGGGCTACATTTTTTATTGAAGATTACACAACTGTGCATGAATTTAGAATGTTTGGTGAAGAATACTTACGTTTTAAACATTTTCTAGTTCCAAATTCGTTCTTGCATATTAAAATTTCTGGTCGTAAAAATTACTATAATGATGATGTAAGATTACAGTTTACTGAGATTCAATTATTGCATGATGTATTAAACAAACTCTCTAAAAAAGTAACAATTGAATTAACGCTCGACGAAGTAAATAAAGAAAAATTAGCGTCTATCACTTCAATCATCAATGCTCATAAAGGGTCAAAACCTTTATCGTTTGTTGTTACCGACAATCAAGAAAAAATTAAATTGAATTTACCAAGTAGAACTCATAAAGTTGCTATAAGTAATGAATTATTGAGTATCTTAAAAAATGATGGCTTTAGTTTTAGGTTGAATTAGGTTTATTTTTAAAGTTATGAAACAGTTAATACTCTTCTTTTCTTTTTTGATTACATTTCTTTCTTTTTCACAAGAAAAAGGAACAAACTCTTATCTTGAGACAGAATATTTTTATGGAAAAACTCTAAAACATTTACCTAATATTGCGCATCTTATTACTGGTAATCCCGAAGGCTTTATTTTGAGTTGGAATAAAAAATCAGATAGCAAAAAAACTTGGCAGCAAGATTATAATTATCCTGATGTTGGTATTTCTTTTCTATATCAAGATTATAAGAATGAGATAGTAGGCAAACTATTTGCTATTTATGGTCATTATAATTTTTATTTACTTAATAGAAATAATAAAAATCAATTAATTCTTAGAACTGGAGTTGGATTGGCTTACAACACAAACCCTTATGATAGGGAAACAAATAATAAGAATATTGCTTTCGGTACACATTTAAATTCAAGCACTTATCTTAAATTATATTATCAACGGGAAAATATCATTAAAAACATTGGTGTTAATGCTGGTTTGAGTTTAATACACGCTTCAAATTCTAATGTTAAATCTCCAAATTTTGGACTAAACACTTTAGGAGCAACAGTTGGATTGAACTATAATTTGAGTAAAAACAACAGTGTAATATATGAGGAAGTTACAACAGAAAAATATACAGAACCTATAAAATATAATATTGTTATAAGAGGCGGAATTAACGAATCTCCAGTTATTGGAAGTGGACTACATCCTTTTTATGCCTTGACAGGATACGCAGACAAACGCTTGAGTAGAAAATCATCTGTTTTGCTTGGAGTAGATGTTTTTATTTCTCCGTTTTTAAAAGATTATATAGAATATTCAAATATCAATTTCCCAGATAAACTTGTTGAGACTTCTGATATATCACGTGTTGGTTTGTTTATTGGTCATGAATTATTTATAGGAAAATTATCCGTAATCTCTCATGTTGGATATTATTTACATTATCCTTTTCCATACGGAACAAGAGTCTATGAACGACTTGGTTTAAAACGCTACATTAATGATAAGTGGTTTGCAACTATTAGTGTTAAAGCACATGGTGTAGATGCTGAAACTGTAGAGTTAGGTTTTGGATATCGATTTTAATTATTAAATAGTAATACTATAAAAGAATCTAAATAAGAAAATCATCATGAAAAATATATTAAAATTACTGATTATAATTACTTTGTTTTATAATTGTGATTCAAATGACATTGGAAACATTATCCAAAAAGAAGTCTCAGTTGCAGATTTTAATGAAATTTTGATTAACGAACATATAGAGTTAATTTTAAAACAAGGTCAAATACAAGAAGTAATTGTAGAGGCTGGAGATAACATAATAAATGATATAGACATCAAAGTTATTGAAAACGAACTGATTGTCACAAACAATAATACTAAAAACTACAATACTGCCAAAGTATATATAACCTCTCCAAACATAACTAAAGTCAGAAACTCATCAGAATTGGCAGTTTATTCTGAAGGTATTTTAACGTATCCTTCATTATTTATAATTAGTGAAAATTATCTTTCTAATTTTTTAAATTCTGGAGATTTTTATTTAACGGTAGACACTACAGATTTGTATATAGTTTCTAATGGCGTTTCAAATTATTATATTGATGGTCAAACTACAGACTTACGTGTATATTTTTATGGAGGAGATTCAAGATTTGAAGGAAGAAATTTGATAGCAACAAATGTTGATGTTAAACATAAAACTTCAAATGTTATAATGGTTAATCCACAAGCGAAAATAATTGGAGATATTTATTCTTTAGGAGATGTAATTGCATATAATGAGCCTGTAATAGTTGATGTAACAGAACATTTTCAAGGAAGACTTATTTTTGAATAACAAAATTTTGAATCCTAATTCGTCAACGTTCTAAAAACGTCTTCTAAGTTTTTATTTTTCAATTCATCTTGTTGTATATCAGCAACTAATACACCTTTATTGATAATAATAACGCGATCACAAATCGCTTCAACTTCTTGTAAAATATGTGTTGAAAAAAGCACTGTTTTATCTGCGCCAAAATCTTTGATTAACGCTCTAATTTCAACCAATTGATTTGGATCTAATCCTGTAGTTGGCTCATCTAAAATTAAAACATCAGGATTGTGCAACATCGCTGAAGCCAAACCAACTCTTTGACGATACCCTTTTGAGAGTTGTTTTATTTTTTTGTGAACTTCGGGAGTTAAATCAACTTTTTCAATTATTTCAGCAACTTTTTCTCTACTGACTTTATGTATGGAAGCACAAAAATTCAAATATTCTTTCACATACATATCCAAATACAAAGGATTGTGTTCTGCTAAATAGCCAATATGCTGCTGTGCCTCTATCGGGTTCTCAACTACGTTAATTCCGTTTACAAAAGCGGTTCCTTCGGTTGCTTTTATAAATCCGTTAAGAATTTTCATGGTTGTAGATTTTCCTGCACCATTTGGGCCTAAAAACCCAACAATCTCTCCTTTTTTGATAGAAAAACTGATGTTGTCTAACGCTTTTTGCGTTCCATAATTTTTTGAGATATTTTGTACTTCTATTGACATATTACAAAAATAGTGATTTCAGTATTAAAACGAAGTTATTGTTGCTTTCTTATTAATAAATTCGACAATTTTTAAGACCTTTGTAACATAAGGATGATTAATTCGTTTAATAAGTGAATCATGATTTTTAAAACACTATAAAAATCAAATTATTATGAGTTGCTTACGCGTATTATTTGCAATTATTTTTCCACCAATTGCAGTTATTGACAAAGGTTGTGGATCTATAATTATTGTATTTTTGTTAACACTTTTAGGATGGATTCCTGGAGTTATTGCGGCATTAATTATTCTTAATAATCCAGAAAATTAATGACAAAAGTACTTTTTCAAGATTTAGGAAATAAAGCATACCAAGAAACTTGGGACTATCAGACAGATTTATTACAAGAAAATGTAAAAATTAAGTTTGATAACAGAAAAAACAATGTGAAGAATCCAACTAAAAGTCATTTTTTATTTGTTGAACATCCGCACGTTTATACTTTAGGGAAAAGTGGTGATATCTCTAATTTATTGCTAAACGAGCAACAACTTAAAGAAAAAGAAATTACTTTTTTTAAGATAAATCGTGGAGGAGATATCACGTATCATGGTCCTGGACAAATTGTTGGTTATCCAATTTTGGATCTAGAAAATTTCTTTACAGACATTCACAAATACCTCCGATTACTTGAAGAATCTATTATTCTAACAATTGCTGAATACAGTCTAAAAGGAACTCGTAGTGATGGCGAAACTGGTGTTTGGCTTGATGTCGGAACTCCGTTTGCACGAAAAATTTGTGCTTTGGGTGTTCGCGCTTCTCGCTGGATTACAATGCACGGTTTTGCGCTAAATGTGAATACAGATTTAGGCTATTTTGATCATATAATTCCGTGTGGTATTCGTGGAAAAGCAGTTACTTCTATGCAAGCAGAACTAGGCAAAGAGATTGATGTTGAAGAAGTAAAAGAAAAAATAAAAAAACACTTTTGTGTATTGTTTGAGACAGAGCTTGTTTAAATATCACTAACTCTCTTCATTAAAATATACTTTATAATAGTGCATTTTCTTATCATCATCAAACCCTTTTTCTAAATATTCGGCTGATGCGTCAGGTGCATCAACATCTAATTTTATTTGGATATTGGTATCTAATTTTATCTCTGTTTTGATCTTTGCCTTTTGCTTTTTTAGAACAATATCTGAAACTGCAAAATCATTACGAACTAATACGTTGTGTATATCTTCATAGTGTTTTTTGTAATCATCAAACTTCGCTTTTTTACTATCATCTTCTTCAAAAATTTCACTTTTAAAATCGTGAATATTCACGTGATCATTTTCTTTGAAAAAATCCACAGTTTGTGCTAAAAACTTACTCTTTTCTTGTATTCCGAAATCTTCTTTAATGATTTCGTCTGAGAAATCTTTACACATTTCTATATAATTCTGAGTATGTTGATTGCTATCATCAGCAAACTTTATATTTAAAAAGTTCTTGGTCCAATATTGAGCGTCATAATTATTGTTATCTAAACTCAAAACCACTTTTCCTTCACCATCAGAATGATTTACAATCAAACAGCCTTTATCCAACTTTTTAGTACTTATCCCCTTCTGAACAAACACATCCAAAACATCTTCCTCCATGTATGTTTGAAAAAAATCTATCTTATTTTCTATCTTAAAAATTCCAATAGCATTGGTAACCGAATCTTTATATTGAATGTCTTCAAAAAGCGCAATAATTACATCTCCAACTTTTATTTGTGCAGAGTTTGACTGTTCATACAAGTGATTAACGATGTGTTTTGAAATATCAACAAATGAAGATTCGTCTTTAAAAACCTCAGAGGAATAATTATTTATCTCATTCAAATCTATGTTCGCATGGTGTTTGAATCGGAAACTTTCAGCAAGATTTGCAAAAGGCTTTAATAAAAACGGAAGCATTAAATCGTAACTTTCCTTATCAAAAGCCAATTCTTTCTCAGAAAAAATATTGGTTGCACTATTAAATTTATTACCAACTTTATGAATGATAAATTTTGAAATTACGGCTCTGCTTCTCTTAATCATTGTTTCTCTTTTTTAAGGATTACAAATGTAAGAATTTACAACTCCAACTTCAACTGTTCTGGTAACAATCTAAAAGTTTTTCGGTGGTATTTTGTGATTCCAAACTCACGAATAGCATTTCTATGTTGTTTGGTTGGATATCCTTTGTTTTGCTTCCAATTATATTCAGGAAATTCTAATCCAATCTTCTCCATAAATTCATCACGATAGGTTTTTGCTAAGACAGATGCAGCAGCAATACTCATAAACTTTGAATCTCCCTTAACAATTGTTTGATGTGAAATTTCATGATACGGCTTAAATTTATTACCATCAACAATGATAAATTCTGGCTTGATCTTTAATTTTTTAATTGATTTATGCATTGCCAAAATAGACGCTTGTAAAATATTTATTTCATCAATCTTTTTTTCATTTACAAACCCAACAGCCCAAGAAAGTGCATGTTCTTCAATAAATGGTTTCAATTCTTCACGCTGTTTTTCTGTCAACTGTTTTGAATCGTTTAAAAAAGGATGTGAAAAATCATCAGGAAGTATAACTGCTGCAGCAACAACAGGTCCAGAAAGACATCCTCTTCCTGCCTCATCAGTTCCTGCTTCGAGCAATTCTTTTTGATATTTTAATTTTAACATTCCTTTGGTATAAACGAGACTACAAAGTAAGTATTTTCGTGAAATCTACATTCCACAATTTAGGTTTATTAGTTCCGTTTAATATTTTATCTTTGTCGCATTAAATTCTATTATGAGAAAATTCTTTTTGTTTTGCTTTTTAGCATTTTTTACAGTTGCTTCATTTGCTCAAAAAAAAGGAGGACTTATAAAAGATAAATCTTTAGAAGAAGGTTTTGATCAATTTTCAAGAGATTCTATAAATAGAGGTTTTGGTGAAAAAGAAATTGAAGTTGAACTTGACGGGAAAACTCATTTTACAGATTATAAAATAATAGGCTATAATCGTGACACTACATACGTAGACACTACGCTAACAATACAAAAAAACTACAAGTTCAACTATATAAGAAAAGATGATTTTGAACTAATGCCATTTCATAATATCGGACAAACTTACACGAACTTAGCCTATACTTTTGATGAAAATTCATTCATTCCAAAAATGGGTGCACGCGCTAAATACTTTAATTTTAAAGAAATAAAAGATATTGATTATTACGAAGTTGCGACTCCGACATCAGAATTGATGTATCGTTCGGGACTAGAACAAGGTCAAGTTTTAGATGCCTTTTTAACGATGAATACTTCTCCTGAATTTAATTTTTCTTTTGCTTACAAAGGACTTCGTTCATTAGGGAAATATAGAAATACATTGGCTAGTTTTGGAAATTTCAGAACAACTTTTAACTATCATACAAAAAACAATCGCTATTTCGTAAGAGGACATTATGTATCTCATGATTTTTTAAATCAAGAAAATGGAGGATTAACTGATGCTTCTATTATTTCTTTCGAAGCTAATGACCCAAACTTTACAGATCGAGGAAGATTGGAAGTGAATTACACAAATGCTGAGAATTTCTTATTAGCAAAACGCTATCATTTAGAGCATGATTTTAAAATTTTTAGAAAAAAAGATAGTATCAAATCACAACCTTCAAACTTTAAAGTTGGGCATCATTACACCTATAAAACAAAACATTATAGTTTTGATCAAACATCAGCAAGTACAGTCATTGGTGATGCTTTTCAAAATAATATTAATGATGAACAAGGTTTAAGAACTATGGATAACTTGGTATATCTTGAGTTAGAATCTCCTTTGGTTTTAGGAAAATTGAGAGCGAAAGCAAACCATTATCAATTTGATCATTATTTCAATGGCATCGTAAATTTGCCAAGCCAAACTATAGATGCGCAACTCAAAGGGTCAACCATTTCTGTTGGTGCTGACTGGAATGCAACCGTTAAAAACTTCAATTTAAAGGCTGATATTTCTTCTATTATTTCTGGTGATTTAGAAGGCAATAGTTTAATGGCTACTGCAACTTATAAAAAAGATAGCCTGTTTAATATAACTGCAAAAATAACTTCAGTTTCAAAAGCGCCTAACTTTAATTTTGTTCATTTTCAAAGTGATTATATTGATTATAATTGGCAGAATGATAACTTTAAAAATGAAGAAATACGCAATTTATCTTTTGATTTTATTGCTGATAAATGGAACTTAGGAGCATCTGCAAGTATTACTCAAATTGATAATTACACGTATTTTGATGCCGACTCTAAACCTCAACAAGCAGGAGAAGCAATAAATTATTTAAAAATAAAAGCAAATAAATCATTTACCGTTGGGAAATTTACGCTAGATAATTCAATCTTATATCAACAAGTTGCAAAAGGTGAAGAAGTATTTAAAGTACCAGATTTTGTAACTCGAAACTCATTGTATTATAGTAATTATCTTTTTAAAAACAAGCCATTATACCTTCAAACCGGATTTACATTTAAGTATTTTACCAAATATGAAATGAATGCTTACAATCCACTTTTATCAGAATTTAACTTACAAGATACTGCTGAATTTGGAGGATATCCTATGTTAGACTTCTTTGTAAATGCTCAAGTAAGAAGAACAAGATTATATCTAAAAGCAGAAAACATCACAGCAGGTTTTTCGGGACGCAACTATTATTCAGCGCCATTAAATCCATATCGCGATTTTACTGTACGTTTTGGATTGGTTTGGAATTTCTTCATTTAAAATCATGCAACACGAATTTCAACTTCAAGTCGCTCCAGAAATTGCTCAAGATACTGAGAAATTAAAAAAACGTATTGCCCAAAAAGAACATCTCAATATTGATGATATTAAACATCTCGAAATCTTAAAAAGATCGATTGATGCACGTCAAAGAAACGTAAAAATAAATCTTAGGATAAGAGTATATATTAAAGAAGAGTATAAAGAGTCTGATGTTGAAATCCCTTACTATAATGATGTAAGTAAAGCAAGAGAAGTACTCGTAATTGGTGCAGGTCCTGCAGGGTTATTTGCGGCTCTAAAACTCATTGAAAAAGGATTAAAGCCAATTGTACTTGAACGTGGAAAAGACGTTAAAGAACGTCGTCGAGATCTTGCTGCTATTACAAAATTTCATATTGTAGACGAAGATTCTAACTATTGTTTTGGTGAAGGTGGAGCAGGAACATATTCCGACGGAAAATTATATACAAGATCAAAAAAACGTGGTGATGTCAACAAAATTTTAAATTTATTGATTGCGCATGGAGCACCAAAAGATATTGCTATAGATGCGCATCCGCATATTGGAACAAACAAATTACCAAAGATTATTGCTTCGATTCGCGAAACTATTATCAATTATGGTGGTGAAGTAAGATTCAACACGCGAGTTACTGATATTTTGATAAAAAGCGGTGCTGTAACTGGAGTAGAAATCCAAAATGGAGACAAAATAAACACATCAGAAATTATACTTGCAACTGGACATTCAGCAAGAGATATTTTTGAATTATTACACAGAAAAAATATTGCAATTGAAGCAAAACCTTTTGCACTTGGTGTACGCGTTGAACATTCACAAAAACTAATTGATTCCATTCAATACCATTGCGAAACACGAAGTGAACACTTACCTCCTGCTCCTTACGGAATTGTAAAACAAGTAAAAAATAGAGGCGTATATTCTTTCTGCATGTGTCCTGGAGGCGTAATCGCTCCTTGTGCTACTTCTCCTGGAGAAGTTGTAACAAATGGTTGGTCGCCATCAAAAAGAGATCAACCAACCTCTAATTCTGGAATTGTTGTGGAATT
>CALIIP010000019.1 GCA_938018045.1 uncultured Flavobacteriaceae bacterium | reverse complement strand
GAACCTACTGCTGTAATTTTGAGAACTGTAGAAATGGATCCGTTTAAATTGGTAAAACTGGTAATACTTATTTTAGGTGTTCCACTGGTTATAGGAATGTCTTTAAGACATTTCAAACCGAAAGTTGCTGTCAAAATCATGAAGTATTTAAGACCCTTTTCAATATTTATTTTCTTTGCACTTATTATTATTGCTTTTTCACAAAACCTAGACATATTCACAAAATACATTCATTATGTGTTTTACATCGTGATACTACATAATATTATTGGTTTGGTTTCTGGTTTTTATTTTGCCAAACTGATGAAACTTGACTATCAAAATCAAAAAACATTGTCTATAGAAACTGGAATTCAAAATTCTGGCTTAGGGCTATTATTAGTATTTGCATTTTTTGATGGTTTGGGCGGAATGGCACTACTCGTTGCTTTTTGGGGGATTTGGGATTTAGTCTCTGGATTGTTATTGGCTGGATATTGGGCGAAAAAAGATGGTGTAAAACCGATAAAAGCATAAGATGTTATATACTTTTCTAAAAAAATATATGCGCTTGGTGCTGTTTTTTTATCACAAAAAAATAACTGTAGCTGGTAAAGATAATATTCCTAAAAAAGGGGCTGTTTTGTTTATTAGCAATCATCCAAATGCACTTCTTGATCCTTTATTGGTTGTAACAAATAATGTGAGAAACATCCATTTTTTAACTCGTGCGAGTGCTTTTAAAAACAAAATAATCGCTAAATTCCTTTTGAGTATTAAGTTAATCCCTATCTATAGAAAAAGAGATAATGTTGACACCATTAAAAAAAATAAAACCGCTTTTAGTAAGTCGGTAGAGTTGATGCAAGAACAAAAAACAATTTATATTGCTGCAGAAGGAAGCCACAATGTGCAAAGAAGAGTACGTGAATTAAAAAAAGGTTTTGTTTATATTATTCTTGATACTTTTAAAAAATATCCTGAAGTTAATATTCAAATTGTTCCGATTGGTTTAAATTATAATAGCGTTGAAAACTATCCTAGTTCTGTATCTGTTTATTATGGAAAACCTATTGATGCAAAAAATTATTATCATGAAAATAATGAAAACACTTCTATAAATGAATTACTAAAAGTTGTCAGAAATAGCATGAAATCTTTGACAACTCATATTGAGGATGCAGCATCATATGATAAAACTATCGCTAAACTAGATAAGTTAGGTGTTGATTATTTAGATCCAATTAAGACAAATGAAATCATTGAAAACATCTCAGATTATGATGTTGACACTGAGAAAACATCAGTAAATAAAAAGAAGAGTTTACTATATTATTTAGTTGTTCTAAATAGTATTTTCCCTTGGATACTTTGGAGAAAATTAAAAAAAGGCATCAAAGAAAAAGAATTTATCAGCACATTTAGATTTGCTATTGGCGGAACGCTATTTCCGCTATTTTATACAATTCAAAGTATAATTGTCAATTGCTTTTTTGGATTTAAAATTTCGCTAATTTATTTTACATGTTCTATTCTTATAGGGTTATTACTTACAAAAACTTCTAAAATTTAACACTTCAAATAACTATTTCTATCTATATTTGCACCTTCAGAAAACAGAAAAGAATGGAAGAATACTTAGAAAATTTTAAAAATATAATAACAGAATACTCTCCTAGTGTATTGGCTGCTTTGGCAATGTTAATTATTGGCTTAATTGCAATCAGTTTTGTATTAAAAATTACAAAACGCATCATGAAAAAACGTGGTGTAGAAGATACATTACAATCATTTTTAGCAAATCTTTTAGGTTGGACACTTAAGATTTTGTTATTCGTAATGGTAATCTCTAAATTAGGAATAGAAACTACTTCTTTTGCTGCTATTATTGGTGCTGCTGGTTTGGCGATAGGATTAGCATTACAAGGTTCACTTGCTAACTTTGCTGGAGGAGTTTTAATTATGATTTTTAAACCTTTCAAAATTGGAGATTTAATTGACGCTCAAGATATTATTGGTGTTGTAAAAGAAATTCAAATTTTTACTACTACAGTTTTAACTCCTGATAACAAAACTGCAATCATACCAAACGGTGCTTTATCAAACGGTAATATAATCAACCTTACTGCTGAGGGAAAACTTCGTGTAGATTTAACAATTGGTGTTGGTTATGATGAAGATATTAAAACGGCTAAAAAAGTACTATTAGATACTTTAATTGCCAATCCAAAAACATTAAAAGATCCTGCACCAACTGTAAACGTCTCAGAACTTGCTGATAGTTCAATAAATTTTGCTGTAAGACCTTGGTCAACTACAGCTGATTATTGGGATGTATATTTTGAAACTCTTGAAAATTGTAAAGAAGCACTTGATAAAGCAGGAATTGAAATTCCATATCCACATGCAGTTGAGATTGTTAAAGAAGGATAAACACTCAAAAAATCAAATAAAAAAAGCGACATATTAAATGTCGCTTTTTTTATTCTTTAATCGCATCAACAATATATTGCTGAACAATTGTTCTTATGTTTTGCTTACCTAATTTATTGTTCTTCATTGTTGGATATACTCTGTTTGATAAAAAAACATATACAATTTCAGTTTCTGGATCAGCCCAAGTATAAGTACCAGTAAAGCCACTATGCCCAAAACTTTTGTCAGAAACACCTTTGCTTGCCGCCTTACCATCATTATCTAATGTTTTTTTATCAAAACCAAGACCTCTTCGAACTTTAATATCTGCATAATAACGTTTGTTAAACTTATCTACCGTTTCTGATTTCAAATAGCGCTTACCTCCATAAAATCCTTTTTGAAGGTACATTTGCATCATTTTAGCAACATCGTTAGAATTAGAAAAAAGTCCAGCATTACCACTCACACCATCCATCATTGCTGCTCCCATATCATGTACATTCCCTTGTAAGGTCTGATTTCTATAATAGTCATCAATTTCTGAAGGAACAATTCTAGATTTTCTAAATTTTTCTAACGGATTATATGTCAGTGTAGTTGCTCCCAAAGGTTTGTAAAAATATTTGTCATTTACATAGTCCATTTCTCTATCATAAACGCCATAAATATATTTTTTGAATAAATAAAACACCAAACCACTATATCTATATCCTACTCTATTTCTTTGATCTACATCAGCAATACGCTTGTAAATAGAATCTGTATATGAATTGGTTAAATAAAAATCTTCGGCAACCTTAATTGAATATTTTTTACTTTTTTCTTTGCTATACAATTCTTGAATCGGTTTTTTTGTGATACTATCCAAGGTTTCTAGATAATATGGAATCCAAGGTTTTATTTTAGCAGTATGAGAGAGTGCTGCTTTCAAAGTGATATTCGCTTTGTTTGTTCCTTTTAAATAAGGAAGCATTTCGCTAAGTCTAGTATCTAATTTTAACAATCCATTTTCTTCGGTCTTCATTATCATTGGTAATCCACCCAAAATTTTGGTAAGCGAAGCCAAATCGTATAAGTCAGTTATTTTAACCCTTTGTTTTTTAGCATATGTATGATAACCATACCTTTTATGAAAAAAAACTTTACCCTTTCGTGCTGCAAGAACTTGTCCTCCAGGAGCCATTCTCTGAGAAATTATTTGACTGAACATAGAATCAATTCTCATCAACTTTTCACTATCCATTCCTACTTCTTCAGGAACATTTGTGTATGATAATCGTTTTAAATCTGTCGAAATCAAACCATGACCTTCTAAATATTCATTTCCGATTGAAACTGGCAATTTTCCTTTAGTAGTTAATGCTCCAAAAATCATTTGTGCAGAAAGTTCTTGTGAAATTTTACTGTTTTGGTATGACACCAAAACAGCATCGATATTAGTAAATGTTTTTATTTGCAATAAACTATATGGACTCGCAAAAACATCAAGAATTACTTTATGATTTCTAGCAATTTCCTGTAGCCAAACCAAATCTTTGTTTTCAAATTTAAAACTTTTCCAAGGATTTGCATTTGACCTATGGTTACCTACAATTACAACATCATATGGCTTTAACAGACCAATTAATCCATCTAATTTATCAGACGATACAACATCAACTTGTGTATAATTTTTAAGCATTTTCACAAAATCTGTGCTATCATCTGTACCTAATTTTACATATGCTATTTTCTGTTTGTCTAAATGTCTTATAGGAAAAATGCTATTGTCATTTTTTAATAAAGTTATAGAATTTTCGACTAATTTTCTATGCAATAACTTGTCTTCTACAGTATTAATGTCAAGCAATAAATCTTTAGTTACTATAGGTTTGTAGTTGTTTAATCCAGCCCAATATTTTGTTTTTAAAATCTTTTTTACAGATTCGTTTAAACGCTCTTCAGTTAATTTTCCAGACTTTAATGCTTTCTTAAATAGCGCAACAGTTTTAGGAATTTCTAGAGGAACATCCAATAAATCATTTCCTGCAAGAATTGCTTCAAGATTGATTTCTTCTGCTGAAGAAAAGTTCGCAGAACCCTTCATATTCATAGCGTCTGTAATAATAAGGCCTTCAAAACCCATTCTTTCTTTCAACAGACTTGTAACGATATTATATGATAGTGAAGATGGCAATTCTGCATTTAATTCTAAACTTGGAACACTCAAATGCGCAACCATAACACTTCCAAGTCCTGCATCAAAATTCTTTCTGTAAGGATGTAATTCTATTGAATCTAATCGTTTTTCTGAAAAATCTACTGTTGGTAATGTGTGGTGAGAATCTGTTGATGTATCTCCATGCCCAGGAAAATGTTTTGCACAAGCCAATACGTTTTGAGACTGAATCCCTTTGGTAAAAGCCACAGATTTATTTGCTACGTTTATATGATTTTCACCAAAAGAACGATTTCCAATAATCGGATTTTCAGGGTTTGTATTTACATCAACTACTGGTGCAAAATTCATGTGAATTCCCATTCGCTTACAATGTTTTCCAACTTGTTTTCCAAAGTCTTCAATCATTTTATCATCTCTGATTGCTCCTAAAGTCATATTCCAAGGATAACGGAATGTATTTTTTAAACGCATATTAAGGCCCCATTCTCCGTCAATACCAATCAATAAAGGAATATCAGATAATCCTTGATATTTATTAGTCAATTTTACTTGCTTCAAAGGATCATCTTGAAAAAAGATAAGCGCTCCAATATGATAATTTTTAATTAGGTCGGTAATGAATTTTTCGTGCTTTTTATCTTTGTTAGAATAAGCTGCAACCATAAAAAGCTGTCCAATCTTTTCTTCAACTGTCAAAGTATCTAAAATAGAATTTACCCATTTTTCTTGCGCATCAAAATCAGAAGTAACTAATGGATCTAAGTTTTGTGCTTCGGTAGAAAATGAAACGGCAATTAACAGCAAGTAAAGCAATTTTTTTATCATACTTATCCCTATGAAATTACTGTGCCAAAAAAACGTTTGTGCCAACTTTTATTTGCAGGTACTTCCCAATCTGAATCAAATGCTACTTTAGTTTGCACCATATTATTAAATACAATGGTTTCTGAAGAAATCTTATTTTCTTTTACAAAGGTTTGAAAACCTGCTAATGAAGTAATATTTATATTGTCTCCTATTTTAAAAGCGATATTCATTTTGTTCATTAAATCTACTCCAAATTCTTTCTCAACTTCTTGAATAAAGTGCACAGAAGAATCAATCGAACAACCAGAAACATCATTAAAATTCTCGTCAACACCAAAGACAATAAACTGCTTGTATTTTATAACATACGATGTTTTCAAATCATCGCCATGACGTTTCCAAGTTGCCATAAAAGTTTCTATTCTATCTGAAATTTGAACAACTTCTCTGTCTGAAAATTCTCTATTTGATTGGTATATCCAAACTCTTGCGTCTTGTGGTAATGCGTCAAAATGTACGATCATTAATTTATGTTTTTTTAATCTCTCGACTCCGCTCGAGGTGACATTCTTCATTAAAATGGTCAGGTCGAGCGGAGTCGAGACCTAAATTTAAATTCTAAAACTTTTGATTAAACTTACTTTGCAAATCTTCAAGTGTACTTTCCTTTTTTGGAGGATTTAGCCTTTCTTTAATTTGCTCTAATACTCTTTTTGTATATAACGGAAAATCAGCATTCTGAATCCAATTAAAATAGCCTTTATCTTTTTGCAAAACGTCTTTTACTTTTGTGCCTTTGTACTTCCCAAAAGTAAAAATTTCATCATCTTCATCATCAAATAAAATAAAACCTGCAAAATCTGCTCGCTTTTTATGTGTAGAAAATTCACTCAAAGAAGTAATATCGTTTTCTAAATCATCATATTTTTCTAGTTGTGCTAGCAAAATCTCATACGTTGCTTTTGTATCTGCTTCCGCGGAATGTGCATCTGTCAGATCTTTATCGCAATAAAACTTATATCCTGCAGTTAGTGTACGTTGTTCTTTTTTATGAAAAATAACTTGTACATCAACAGCGACTCTATCTACCATATCGAAATCAACTTTGGCACGTAACATTTCTTCACCTAATAACGGAATGTCAAATCTATTGGAGTTAAATCCTGCTAAATCACAACCTTCAATCATCTTGCTAACTTCTTCTGCCAATTCATTAAAAGTTGGTTCTGTAACTACGCGTTCGTTGGTAATTCCGTGAATATCAGAGGCTTCTTTTGGTATTTCCATTTCTGGATTTACCAACCAAGTCTTGCTTTCTTTATTTCCGTTTGGAAGAATTTTTAATATTGATATTTCTACAATTCTATCTTTTGCTATATTGATTCCTGTGGTTTCAAGATCAAAAAATACAATTGGTTTTTTAAGGTTTAGTGTGGTCATATAGTGTTTTAATTATAACTATAAAATTAAGATTTTTTATGTTACCGTTTTGTTAAAATTCAATAGTTATAGAGGAGTTTTTAACAGTGATTAATTAGCACAAAGTGTCATTCTGAATGAAATGAAGAATCTATTTGGTATTTATGGATTCCGCATCAACTGAGGAATGACAAAATTTACTCATCATTCAATTCCTTTTTCCAATTCTCTAATTCAGCAATATCTTTTGGCGGTAAAGTAGGTTCTTTTATGTCTTTTCTGCTTTCTAACGCTTCATAAATTGTCTGTGCAACAATTGCTCTTGCTGTTGGTTTATCATCTGCAGGAACAACATACCAAGGCGCATGTTCTTTAGATGTTCTATTTATTGCGTCTTCATAACAAAACTGATATTTATCCCACAACTTGCGTTCTTTTAAATCTCCAGAAGAAAACTTCCAGTTCTTTTCTGGAATGTTTAACCTTCGTAGTAAACGATTTTTTTGCTCTTCTTTTGATAAGTTTAAAAAGAACTTTAGCACAATTGTTCCGTTATCAGAAATATGTTTTTCAAACTCATTAATTGAATCCATTCTTGAGTGATAAAAAGCATCATCTAAATCATCAACACTTTTTACTGAAGGAATGTTTTCACCCATAATATATCCAGGATGAACACGTGTTACCAAAACATTTTCATAATGTGTTCTGTTAAAAACTCCAATTTTTCCTCTTTCAGGAAGCGCGATATAGTGTCGCCAAATAAAATCGTGTTTTAATTCTTGTTCTGTTGGTACTTTAAAACTATGCACCACTACTCCACGAGCATTAACATCCTTAAAAACCTCACGAATTAAACTATCTTTTCCTGAAGTATCCATTCCTTGCAAGCACACCAACATACTATATTTACCATGTGCATACATTGCATCTTGACGCTTACTTATCTTTTTTCGAAGTTTTTTTAATTGTTTTTCAGCATCTACAATTACTTCTTTCGTGATTGAATTTTTTAAAGATATTTTACTTGTTACTTTGTAAGTTTTCATCATTATTTTATATAAAGTATAAATATATAAAATTCAATTCTTATTCTTCAAAAAACTACACATAACTATTTTTTACTTAAATTTACGCTAATAATTATTGATCATAATGGATGAAAAAGAAATAGAAAAAAAATCTTTATATACAGATAAAGAATTAAACGCAGGAGATTTAACCTTCCATTATTGGGGCGCTCTAGAATATTTAGTAGGGCTTATAAAATCATCTGAATTAAAAGCAGGTTTAATTTTATCTTTTTTCGGAATCATTTTCAATTTTGTTTATCAGAATGTTGAAAAAATCAAAGAAAGCACAAACGAATTTAGTTTCTTATATATTATTATCTTTTTATGGCTAATTAGCACTCTTATTTCTATGTATCATAGTGTAAGTACTTTTATTCCTAGAATTGAAAAAAATTATGATCCAAATGTATTTTTCTTTGGCGATATAATTTCAAAGTTTGGTGATATCAATCAGTTTTCAAAAACATTTCTAAAGACTACGATTGATAAAGAAGAAATTTACGATCAAATAGGACAACAAATTTTTATAAATGCTAAAATAACTGCTTTAAAATTTAAAAG
>CALIIP010000018.1 GCA_938018045.1 uncultured Flavobacteriaceae bacterium | reverse complement strand
AGTCCGTAATTCAATCCCATTTTCACACTTTTTATTGCAAATGCCTCTTCTAACATTCTAGAAATCATTGCAACAGACATAAATCCATGCGCTACAGTACTCTTAAATGGAGATTCTTTTTGTGCTCTTTCTTCATCTACATGAATCCATTGTTTGTCTAATGTAGCATTTGCAAAATCATTAATCATTTGTTGCGTTATCGTATACCAATTTCCGTCTGGTAATTGCTTGCCAATCATTGATTTAAATTCACTGATGTCATTAAAAATAAGTTTTTCCAAAGTATTTTGTTTTTATGTTTATACCGTATAAATTCTAACTTTCTTCTTCTTCAATCTTGTATTGTTTAATTTTTCTACCAACTCTTCAGCAATAGAAACTGGAACAGCAACAAATGTACAATCGCGTTTTAATTCAATAACACCTAATTGATCTTTGTTAATTCCACCTTGCTTAAAGAACAATCCAGCGATGTCTCCCTTTGATATTTTATCTTTTCTTCCTCCAGAAATAAATAAGGTTTCCCAATATCTTGGCTTACGCTCGGCTTGAACAGAAATATCTATTCCTTTTGCATCCTTTTTGATAAAACTTGGAACTTCTTCGTTTTTCCATTTTAATACATATGCAGTTCCCTTTGAATTTACACGTGCAGTTCTACCGTTTCTATGTGTAAATTCTTCTTGATGTAATGGCAATTGATAATGAATAATGTATTTCATTTCTGGAATATCAATTCCTCTTGCAGCCAAATCCGTAGCCACAATTACTTGATTTGTTCCGTTTCTGAATTTAATCAAAGAACGTTCTCTATCTTGTTGTTCCATCCCTCCATAAAAACATCCATGAGCAATATTTTTTCGCTCAAGAAAATCACTAACTCCTTGAATCGTATCTTTTAGATTACAGAAGATAATTCCTGGCTGATTACCTATATGATTCAGTAAATGAAGTAAGGTGTTTAATTTATTTTTTGATGGAGAAATAACCGTTTGAATTGTCAATTTTGCACTTCTATGATTTAGATAATTAAGCGTAGTTGGATTGCTCATTTTTACAAAACCAGGAATTTCAACACCTTGCGTTGCAGATGTTAAGATACGCTTATCTATATTTGGTAAATCATTGATAATTCCTGTCATATCATATTCAAAACCAACTTCTAGCGACTTATCAAACTCATCTAAAATCAAAGTCTTTATGCTTTCTCTTGAAAAACGATTGTTGCTAAAGTGATCTGCAATTCTTCCTGGAGTTCCAATTAAAATTGCAGGTTCATGCTTTAATTCAATTTTATCTTTACTCATCGATCGCCCACCATAAACTGCATTTACTTTATAACCAGAACCCATATTTCGGACTACTTGTTCAATTTGTATCGCCAATTCTCTTGATGGAACTAAAATCAATGCTTGAATCTCTTTAATCTCAGCATCTAATAGTTTAATTAATGGTAATAAAAACGCCAACGTTTTACCTGTTCCTGTTGGAGAAAGTATAATCGTATTTGCTGTTTTTGCAACTACAGAAATAGCTTCTTCTTGCATAGGGTTCAGTTCTTGAATGTTAAATTTATTCAAGATCTCTTGTTGCTCTTTGATTGGATTTGCCATGTCTACTTCTTATTTTTTTTCTTTTTAGAATCTTCTGACTTAGAAGTTCCTAAACTTGTTTTTGCTAAATGATTTGCCAATACTTTTTCTATCAGTTCTTCTTTCGTTAAATGATGGAATACCGTTCTAATTTGTTTTCTAAATTCTTCAGAAATAGTACGATTTGGTTTGGTCTTAAATATTTTTTTAGCCCATAACAAGCCATTATTTTCTTCGATACTCTGAGCATCTGCCTTTTTAACTTCTTTAAAAACAATTCCTAATTCTGACTCAAATTCAGGGATATCTTTTACTTCTTCTTGTTGCAAAATTGTTAAAGAAAGTCCCTTTGCTCCTGCTCTTGCAGTACGTCCACTTCTATGAACATAGGTGTCAAAACGATCAGGTAAATGATAGTTTACAACATATGAAATTTCTTTGATATCTATTCCTCTTGCTGCTAAATCTGTAGCAACTAAAATGTCAATATGACCTTCTCTAAATTGCCCCATAATTCGGTCACGAATTCCTTGAGACAAACTACCATGAATAGCACCAGAAGAAAATTTATTGATTGCTAAGTTTTTAGCCAATTTATTAACAGCTGCTTTTGTTTTACAAAAAATGATTCCACGCTGCCCTTCCTTAGAATTTAAGAAATGCATTAAAACCTCTAATTTTTCTATAGGTTCTACAACTACATATTGATGATCAATCCCTTGATGACCTACTGTCGACATATCTGCTTCAATATGTACTACATGTTTTGACATGTAATTCTGAACCATTTGCTTGATCGTTCCAGGCATAGTAGCTGTAAACAATAGTGTTCTTCTTGTTTTCGGAATTTCTTTGACAATACTATCTAATCCTTCTTTTAATGCACTTACCATTTCATCTGCTTCATCTAGAATGAAATAAGAAATGTTTTTAATATCAACAGCTTTTCGTTCAACTAAATCTGCTAAACGGCCTGGAGTTGCTACAACTATATGAGTAGTACTTTTTAATCGTTCTATTTGCGGCTTGATTGGAATTCCACCACAAACAGTTGCAATAGAAATTGATGACATATGCGCAGCATAAGAATCTAGATTAGCACCAATTTGTTGACCTAACTCTCTTGTTGGCGCTAATATTACTGCTTGAATATTGGTGTTTTCTGTATCAATCAACTGTAATAATGGCAATCCAAATGCAGCAGTTTTTCCAGTTCCTGTCTTTGCCAAAGCAACAACATCGTCCTTTTGCTTTAAGATAACTGGAATTGTTTTTTCTTGAATATCTGTAGGAACAGAAATTTCTAACTCAGTTAAACCTTTTATTAACTGCTCATTAATTCCTAAATCGGAAAAACTTTTTGACATAAAAATACTTTTTGCAAAAGTACTACTATAAAATTTATGGACTTACTTTAAATTCATATTAAAAAACACTCATAATATACTGCTTAGGAGTAGTTCCATACTTCTTTTTAAAGGCAGAAATAAAATGACTTGAAGTACTATAGCCAATTTGCAAACTTATTTCTGAAACGTTGTATTTTTTTGATAATAATTGCTTTCGTGCAAACTCTAGTTTGTAATCAAGTAAGAAATTAAAAACCGTTTCGCCATAAATATGCTTAAAACCTTCTTTAAGTTTTGATAATGAGAGTCCAATTTCGTCAGCTAGTTCTTGCATAGAAGGTGGTTCTGCCATATTATTGATAATAATCTGTTTGGCGTTTTTTATTTTATCTACATTATCTTCATTTTCTAAAAACGGACAACCTTGTGCGTCTTCATTACTCTGCTTGAAATACAAACTTAGTACTTCATAAGTTTTTGCTTTTAAATAGAGGTCTTGCATCGCATTGTGGATATCAAAAAACTGATTAAGAACCAAGACTTCAGAAGGTGATAAATCCTTTTTTAAATAGTACTTCTTGTCTTTATTATCATCATTTAGAAAGGGAATTAAATCTGATACTTGAGAAAAAAACGAATGAAACATTTTAATGCTCACTACAAAAGCCAAATATTTACCCTTGGCTCCCAAACTTAAATTGATTTGCAAATCTTGGTTTGGATTGTATAGCAACATTGATTTTTGAGACTTTACATCTTGACTATAATGTGGTCCATAATGCAATTCTGCATCAGCATTTAAACAAAAATGTATTTGAATAAAATTACTACTAACGTCTTTTACATACTTTAGAGTTTCATTTTTAGTGTTTTCAATTTTTATAACACTGAACCCTTCTTGTATATTTATTTCTCTTACCATTTTAATCGTTACTTTTTAAACCAATTTTTATAATTGATTTTGTGTATGTTTAAATTAAGAGTTCAAATATACTGAAAATACTAGTCATTACAAGAATCAAAAATATTTTTTTATCGAAACTTATAATTCTTTTAGCGATACTTTATTCTTTAAATAGGCTCTATATTTGCACAGAATTTTATTTAACAATGATAACAAAACAGTTTTTAAGCTTCCTTTTTAGTTTCTTTTTTTATATAACTTTCTCTTATTCTCAAGAGGTTCAAGTTGCTGTAAAAGATTCTACTAATGTTGAACAGTTAAATGAAGTTATCGTTTCTGCCACAAGAACTATAAGACAGTTATCATCATTGCCATTACCTGCACAAATTGTTGCCAAAAAAGAAATTGAAAGTACTAACACACTTCGGTTAAATGATATATTAAATGAACAAACAGGACTAACAACTGTTTCAGATTTTGGTGGTGGAGAAGGAATACAAATACAAGGTTTAGACTCGCAATACACTTTAATTCTTGTTGATGGTGTTCCTTTGGTAGGACGCTCAGCTGGAACTTTAGACTTAAGTAGAATTACAGTTGGAAATATAAAACAAATTGAAATTGTTAAAGGTCCATCATCTAGTTTATATGGTAGTGAAGCACTTGGAGGTGTTGTTAATATTATTACAGATACCCCAAAAAATGGCTTTAAAGGAAACTTAAATTATAGAATTGGAACATTTAACACACATGATATTGGCGCTTCTTTAAGTCATAAAAAAGATAAACTTGCCATAAATGCGTTTATAAATAGATATAGTAGCGATGGTTATGACTTAATCAAAACTGATGACTTTAATACCGTTGAACCATTTAGCAATTATACAATTTCAACAAAGGTGAATTATCAGTTTAATAAAGGCACAAATCTTCTTGTGTCTGGAAGGTATTATACTCAAAACCAGAATTCTGTTCCTTCATCTAACTTAAACGGTGAAACTGATACTGATGAATGGAACGCGCACGCTAAACTTCGACATAGATATAATGAAAAATGGAGTAGTTATTTCGAATTCTATGCTACGAGATACAAAGCAAAAGAAACTTTAGAAAGTCAAAACAATCCTTTATTTAGCGACTCTTTTTATAATCAATTTTTAATTCGTCCAGAAATAAGGGCTACATATAAACCAAATAAAAAATCATCTTTTATTGGCGGAATAGGTTATAACCATGAAACATTAGACAGAACGGATTTCAATGTAAAACCTGAATTTAATTCACCATATGTTTATGCACAGTATGATGGAAATCCTACAGAAAAGATAAATCTGATTGTTGGTGCTCGTTTTGACGCACATAGCGAATACAAGTCTCAATTCAGTCCAAAAGTTGCTCTAAGATATGAAGTTAATGACAAAATTGCTTTGAAATCTTCTGTTGGTTATGGGTTTAAGGCACCAGATTTTAGACAATTATATTTTGAATTCTCAAATCCAGGACAAAGTTATATCGTTTTAGGTTACAATGTACTTTTTGAAGATGGTGAATTAAAACCTGAGAATTCGATCGGAATAAATATTGGTGCAGATTATAAAGCCTCTTCTACCCTAACTTTTAACATCAACATTTTTAGAAATAACATCAATGATTTGATTGAAGATTATCTTATTGAAAATCAAGATCTTCCTATTCAATTTCAAAACAATAGTATTAATACATTCAGTTATCGTAACGTAAACAACGTTTACACACAAGGATTTGAGATTAACGGAAAATTAAAAGTCAACAATCAACTTAAAATTACTGGAGGTTATCAATATTTAATTGCTAGAGATAAAGATGCAGAAACGAAATTTGAAAACGGAGAAATATTTGCTAGAATTGGAAATTCTGCTGATTTTCAATTGAAAAAAAGTGATTATTTTGGATTGGCAAATCGTTCAAAACATATTGCAAACATGAAAGTTTTTTATACAATTCCTAAATGGAATCTTGATACAAATATTAGAGGAACTTATAGAAGTAAATATGGTTTATCAGACACAAATAATAGTCAAGGTTATTTAGACAAATATGACAACCTCATAGATGGCTATACAATTATTGATTTTGCAATAAATAAAAAATTACACACAAATTATACGCTTGGTTTTGGAATTGACAACTTGTTAGACTTTACTGACACTCAAAACATCAACAACATAGCAGGAAGACTTTTATACGGAAAATTAAACATTAAATTTTAACACAAACACTAAATAAACAATTAAAAATGAAAACAATTAAATTATTATTATTAGCAGTATTATTCATCGGTTTCGCATCTTGTGATGACGATGACGACATTCAATTAATCGAAGTATCTTCAGAAACAGTTGTCAATTTACATGCAACTTATTCAGGTGGTATTAATCAACAAACTGGAATGAGCACACCAATTTCTGGTGAATTTACAAAGTACAATTTCGCTACAGGAATGACAACTACAAGTACAACGGAATGGGATATTGCATTTAGAGGATTGGATATAATTATAAATGGAGGAACTTCTTCAGGTTTAACTGACGAGCCAGCAAGAACAGGAGTTGGAGCAGCTTATATCGCAAGTATGCCATTTGCAAATGTTACAGATGTTGATACTTCTCTATTTGTTGAAGATTCAGCAACTGGATTTGCAATAGATAGTTGGTATGACTATGATCCAATAGCACGTTTGATTTCAGCAACTGCTGGAAAAACACTAGTAATTAAAACTAATGATGGTAAATACGCAAAAGTAAGAATCATAAGTTATTATAAAGATGCACCAGCAACACCAGACGCATTTATGGACGAATCGAGATACTATACATTTGATTTTGTATATCAACCAAACGATGGAGTATTAACATTTTAATTTGTGAATAATTTCGTAGACTATATACCAATAATTACAACTGTCTTTTCAATATTTTTTGCAAAAGAGATTATTACTCACTATAAAAAAAGGAAAACAAAATATCTTTTATGGTGGGCAATTGGAGTTGTAACATTTGGTTTAGGAACTTTGGCTGAGAGTTATCATGCGCTATTTGGCTGGAATATCTACAATCTAAAATATTGGTATATCGTTGGTGCCTTATTAGGAGGTTTTCCTTTAGCACAAGGCTCTGTATACTTATTGATGGATAAACGTTTTGCAAATATTACCACAATAATATTTGTAGGATTAATTCTTATTGCATCTTATTATGTAATACAAACTCCTATAAGTATTCCTGAAAATTATGATTATAAATTGACAGGAGCAATTTTTGAATGGGAATGGGTTCGATTATTCTCACCAATTATTAATATTTATTCTTTTGTATTTCTTGTTGGTGGAGCATTATACTCTGCAGTAAAATACTATGGAATGAATGCTAAAAAAGTATACTTTAAAGGTAATATATACATTGCACTAGGAGGCTTATTGCCTGGAATTGGTGGTACATTTACAAGAATGGGATATGTTGAAGTGTTATTTGTAACAGAACTCATAGGACTAATTTTTATCTATATTGGATATAGAATTATTAAAACTGAGAATTATAGTTAGACAATTTAATTAAGCTCCCAAAAAAAAAGCCAAACTATTAATAGTTTGGCTTTTTTAATTCTCTAGATTGTTGATATCTAATTCAGTTTGCTTATGCGAAAACTTTTGAGAATTTCTTTTTTCCTTGAACAAATTGTTTTTTGAATGACTCTAATGTATCAAAAACAAGATTTTGCTGGTTATCCATCAATTTGAATCCGCCTTCTATTGCTTTAGATGCAACATCTTGCCATTTTTTTGCAACATTGATTGTTCCAGTTACAACTTCGTCAGTATTGTTAAGTGCAAAGTCATTTGCATTCTTCACAGCTGATTTTGTAGTCTTAACTGCATTATTAAATTTAGTTGTAATTCCTGTAATGTTAGATTTTTTTGTGCTCATCTTAAATTATTTTTAAAATTGTGTTATCTAATTATTTTGTTAATTTATTGTCTTTTATCCATTGAGATAAAACATCCATATCACCTTTTACAGCAATTTTAGCTTGTGCTTTCCAATCAGAAGCATTGTAAACCTTAGTATTTATTCCTGCAGAAGCTAAAACACCATTAACGTCTTTAAGAGTCATTTTTGCAAGTTGCTCAAAAGATGTAATTCCACCTTCATTCAAAACTTCTTCCATTTTTGGCCCAATTCCACGTAATACTTTCAAGTCATTTTTTGCATCAGATGCTACAACTTTTATTTTTTTAGCTACTGCATTCTTTTTTGCTACAACTTTTTTCTTAGCTGCAGTTACCTTTTTTGCTACTTTCTTTTCCTTTTTAACAACTTTCCCTACTTTTTCTTTTACGTCTTCGATTACATCTTCAACTTTATCTTTCGCTTCATCAGTATAATCTTCAAACTTTTCTTTAGCATCTTCAACGATGTTTTCAACTTTACCTTTTACGTCAACAAATGCTTCAGTTGCTTCTTTTTTAAGCTTTACACCCATTTTTTCAGCTTTGATAAACATTGGGTTTTCAGAAACTTCTTTTTTGAATTTTGCAGCCATTTTTTCTGCTTTATCTACTAAAGGGTTTTCAGTAACCATGTTTTTTGCTTTATCAAGCATTGTTGGATCATAACCAACCAAAGTTTTTAATCTTTTAGTTCCTGATTCTACTTGCTCTTTAATGTTTTCAGCAGTTTCAACGAACATACTAACTTGTTTCTTTGTTAAAGGCTCTGACTTCTTGATCAACTTTGCAGTTAATTTTTGCCATTTTTCTCCAGCCTTCACTGAAGTTTCAATTGCTTTGAATGATGCATCAATTAAATCGTTATTGATTTTCTTAACTACAACTTTCGCTTTTTCAATTCTGTTTGTCTTTTTTGTTTTTTGTTTTGTTGCCATGATATATTTTTTTTATTATTTTCCTTAATTATTTATAATTATGGTGCAAATGTAAAATCGATGAGTTACAAATGAGTTACAATTATAAATGCTCTTAAATTATTATTAATTGTTGCTATACTTTTTAAGTATGGTGCAAATATAAAATG
>CALIIP010000017.1 GCA_938018045.1 uncultured Flavobacteriaceae bacterium | reverse complement strand
TTTTTAGATGGAGGAGTAACTGGTATTGCAATATTACTAAGTGAAATTTTTCATTTTGAAGTCTCCTATTTTCTTTTAATTGTAAGTATTCCTTTTCTTGTTTTGGCTTGGTTTAATCTTACCAAAAGAATATTTATTAAATCTGTGATTTCTATCATTTTATTAGCAGTAATCATTCATTTTGAAAACTTCAATTCAATTACTGATGACAAACTTCTAATTGCAATTTTTGGAGGTCTCTTCTTAGGTGCAGGAATTGGACTAACCATAAAAAATGGTGCTGTTTTAGACGGTTCTGAAATATTAGGTATTGTTATACATGATAGATTAGGCATAAGTATAGGAAAAGTTATATTGTTTTTTAATGCTATTTTATTCTTAGCAACTGCAATACTATTATCTATAGAAGTTGCAATGTATTCAATCTTAACATTTATAGTTACGGCAAAGGTTATTGACCTTATGATTGAAGGGTTTGAAGATTATGTCGGTTTAATGATTGTTTCACAAAAATCATCAGAAATAAATACTGGTCTCATTGATATTGTTGGTACAGGAACTACATTATACAAGGCATCTGGAGGTTTTGGGAAAAGAGGAGTACAAACCGAAAAAGAGATCATTCATACAGTAATTAATAGAATTGATATTAGAAGAACGTATAGTTTGATTGACACTATAGATAAACATGCATTTATCATAGAATTTGATGTAAACAGTATTAAAGGTGGAGTTTATACTAAATTTTTATCAAAAGAAGGTTTGAAAAAATTGAAGGCAAAAAAGAGAAAAGTATAAATTTATAATGAAAAAAAATCAATTTGACGACAATAGCGCAAATAATTACTAAGTCTAATCAGTTCTTAAGCTATAATTTAACTGTATTTTTACAAAAAAGTAATTAGGTATATTCCACAATACATTACACGATGAAATTAAATGTCCAAATTGCCAAAACAGCATAAATTTATTGACCTTTCTGATTATGGGAGGCCAGTAGCTAGAATTATTGCAAACTCATTAAAGAACACCTCTTTCACTCCTATACACGTTACAATTAGTTTTATAATTTCAGGCTTAATTGCTATTTATTATATTCTACAAGAATATTATTTGCTTGCTGCATTTTTTTTAATTCTAAAGTCTATTCTAGATGCTGCAGATGGTGAATTAGCGCGTGTAAAAGCAAAACCATCTTATACAGGTCGCTATCTAGATTCTGTAGCTGACATATTATTAAATGCATTATTGTTTATTTCTATATGGTATATTACAAATACGAGTATTTGGATATGCTTTTTTGCATTTTTGGGTTTACAATTACAAGGTACATTGTACAACTACTATTATGTAATTCTAAGAAATAAATTTGATGGAGATACTACGAGCCGAGTTTTTGAAAACAAAACACCAATAGCATTAGAAGGCGAAAAACAAAAGAATGTAAATATCCTTTTTGGTTTGTATAAGCTTCTTTATGGTATTTTTGATAAAATCATTTATACTCTTGATAGTAATGCTGATAAAGGAAAAATACTGCCTAATCTTTTTATGACAGGTATATCAACGTTTGGCTTAGGATTTCAATTATTGATTATTTCTGTTATGCTTGTAATGGGTTTAAAGGCTTTTATCCTACCTTTCTTTTTAATATATACAGTTATGGTTTTTGTTTTTGTAGGTATGCGTAAGTTGTTTTTTTAAACAAAAAAAACCTCAGAACAGTGCGTATAATTATTAAGGCGTCAAAAACGTAAAAGGATAGACAGGAATATTTCTTAAAACCCAAAAAATAATAATAAACACTAATAGTACTAATGGTGTTTTTTTATGGTATAAAATACTTTTAATATTCTTGTTAAAAAACGCATTTAAAGTGTTGATTGTTAATTGATAAATCAACACAACAAGTCCGAAAAGAAACAAGATGTTATGACCGATAACCCCATTTAAATCAAAGTGTAGTAAGTCATGAAATGCGCGTTGACTTCCACAACCAGGACAATATATTCCAGTAGTGATGTATAAAGGGCATTTTGGAAAAAATGCTGAACTAGGATTAAAATAAAAATAAAGGATTGCTATTGTCATTCCGACAAATAGCAATCCTAAATATTTAATTTTCTTGTTGATTTTTATTGATTTTGCATTTGCTCAATCATTTGCTGTTGTTGCTCAATCATTTCTGTAAATTTACCAGTTGCAACAAGGTAAATAAGAATAATTAAGAATATAACTCCAAGAACTATACCAATAATTGATGTAATTCTTCCAGCATTAACATTCCCAATACCTTGGTATTGCTCAGGGTTTTCATCATGAACAGCCTTTGCTTTCTTTGCCATATTCAGTCCAATAAATCCGAAGATAAGACCTGGAATTCCGTAGCAGCAACAAGCAGTTACAATTGATAATATTCCCATGACAAGGGATGTACTGGCATTTGGTAATTTTTGTTTTTCCATTTTCAATTAAGTTTAGTGAGTAATTTTTAATATAAAGTTTGTTAATATAATTAGTGTATTAATACTGAATAAATAAATAAGTATTTTCCCTCCTTTATTGAAATCAAATTTTAAATGAAACCCAAGAAAAACAAACATAATAATAAGTGTATAAATTGCTGGATACATTTTAAAAGCCTCAACAAATTCGCCTTTAAAAAGATGAATAATTGAGCGTTGCATTCCGCAACCCATACAATCTATACCAAAACCTTGTTTCCAAGAGCAAGAAAGCATATTCTCTTCTAAAAATTGAACAATGTCCATAGCGTAATATATGATTACGAAAATAAGGAATTATATTATTTTACTGATATGTTGAAACAGAAAATTCATTTCTGATGCAATTATTTGGTTGGTTTCCAAATATTTTTTTGACATATTAACTGTATTGTCAGATGATTTAGGATCTATATAACCAACATGAAAACGTTGCAAAGCTTCAGGAATAAAAGGACAATTTTCATTTGCAGATGAACAGGTAGTGATAGCAATAAATGGTTTTTTAGTACTATTATCATCATAAATTTTTGAAAAACCAATAATTGGTTGATTAACTCCATCAAAAGTAATTTCATACACAGGATTTGTATGTGAAATTTCATTTAGTTTAAACTCAAACCCAACTTCTTGAAGTGTTTTCACTGTATTTCCATGAAATGCTGTTGTTTCTGTTCCTCCAGAAAAACTTTCAATACCTTTTAATTTATAAAACTCAATCGCATAATGTGCCCAAACTTGAGATAATTGGCTTCTACGAGAGTTATGTGTGCAAATAAAATTAAGGTTTACAGTGTTTAATTTTTTTATTTCTGATGCAATAAATTCAGCAATAGAAACTAACAATTCTTTTCTTTTGTCATCGATTGTAACTTTTTTTAAAGCATCAATAAAGAAAAGTTTTGTTTTTATATGATTTGTTTCGTTTGTCATCTTATTTTTGTGGTATAATAATTTTCAAAATTAAGAAATTTATCACACATGAAGTTTAAAATAGGAGATACAGTTGCAGTTACAGATGATGCTATAAAAGGCAGAGTTACAGCTATTGACAATCATTTAATTTCTATTCTTACAGAAGATGATTTTGTAATGAAATTCACTGATAATGAGTTGGTTAAAATAGGAGTTGAACAATCAGAATTAGCAAAGTCAATCATTGTGTCTAATCAATTATCCTATAAAGAAGATTATAAAAAAGGGAAGAAACTTACAAAAGCCAAAAAGAACAGAGGAGAAATACCGCCAATGGAAGTCGATTTACATATTGATAAATTGATAAAATCTTCTCGCGGAATGGACAATTATGATATGCTTACTTTACAGATGGATACTGCCAAACACAAATTAGAGTTTGCTATCAGAAATAGAATTCCGAGAATCGTTTTTATACACGGTGTTGGAGCAGGAGTTTTAAAAACTGAACTCGATTACTTATTTAACAGGTATAATGTAAGGATTAGTGAAGCCTCTTACCAAAAGTATGGAATGGGTGCAACAGAAGTATATATACTTCAAAATACAAGAGATTAATTTTATAAGTCAGTCACAAAACTGCCAAAATCAGTTTCAGAATAGGTTAAAGAATCACTGCCATTTTCCAAAGTCAAATTTTGGAAAGTAATGGTATGACGATATCCAATAAGTGTTGTGTTTGTAGTGTCAAATTCTTCAACAGTATCAATAAGTATTTGGTTATTCGATCCAGCAGCACCTGTCCAATTTGAAAGTATAGTAGGACTTACAGGAGGAACATTCTCACAAAAATAACTTTGAGATACAGTACTATTAAATGTCCTGTATATCACGTTTGTTGCACTAATACTTGCAGAAATAGTAGTTGTAGATACTTCATTTAAAATTTGACTTGTAGTTAAAGTTACAATTAATGCTTCAGTATCACTCAAGCGATATAATGTATAACTGTTATTGTTTACATCACAATTATAAACAGTTTCGGCAAAGTCAAATGCAGGAACATCAAAATCTCCATCATCACAAGATAACAGCGTGATACAAAAAAGAAGTACAAGTTTTTTTTTCATGTGTTTATATTTACTGTTTTTTAATTGTCACATGTGTTCGTTATTAATCATTCTCTTAAGGAATAAATTTTTTAACATGCTCGGTTCATGTGTCTATAATATTATAAAGCAAAAATAATCGTTTTGCACTTATTAACGCAAATAGTTCAAATTAATTTCAGTTACTTTGCACTATGGATAAAATTTACTTTGATAATGCTGCAACAACTCAGATAGATTCTGAAGTTATTGACGTTATAACCAATTCTATGCGAGAAGTTTATGGGAATCCATCTTCAACGCATCAGTTTGGTCGTTCGGCAAAATCGATGGTAGAAAAAGTTCGTAAAAATATTGCGAAGCGACTAAATGTAACGGCAAGTGAAATTGTTTTTACTGCTGGCGGAAGTGAGGCTGACAATATGATTTTGCACAATGCTGTTACAAATCTTGGTGTAAAAAGATTTATCACATCAAAAATTGAGCATCATGCAGTATTGCATACAATAGTAAGTCTTCAAAACGAATATGGGATTAAAGTTGACTATGTAAATTTTCTTTCTGATGGAACAATCGATACAAACCATTTAGAAACACTTTTAATTGCTGATGATTCTAAAACATTGGTCAGTTTAATGTTTGTGAATAATGAGATTGGTACTATATTGGACGTGAAGCGAGTTTCTGAATTGTGTCAAGAAAACAATGCGCTATTTCATTCAGATTCTGTTCAAGCGATAGGTCATTATCATATCGATTTACAAGAAATTCCGATTGATTTTATGGTTGCGAGTGCACATAAATTTCATGGACCAAAAGGTGTAGGTTTTGCTTATTTCAAAAAAGGATTTGGCATCAAACCAATTCTTACAGGAGGAAACCAAGAAAGAGGCGCAAGAGCAGGAACAGAGAATACACATTCTATCTTAGGAATGGATAAAGCCTTAGAATTGGCATATCTAGACTTAAATACTGATATTAAAAACATCCAAAGTTTAAAAGATTATTTTATTAAGCAATTAAAAAATACGTTTCCAGATATTGCTTTTAATGGTAGCACAAACCCAACAAATAGCAGTTACGCAATTCTAAATGTGCGTTTTGCAAAAGAAAGTGCTATGTTATTGTTTACGTTAGATATTAAAGGAATTGCTGCTTCTGGAGGTTCTGCTTGCCAAAGTGGAAGCCTTGGAGGTTCTCATGTGCTCAATGCTATCTTGACTCAAGATGAAGCCAATAAAACATCTGTTCGTTTTTCTTTTTCTAAACACAATACAATTCAAGAAGTAGATACAGCGATTGCTGTGTTGAAAGATGTTTTAGGTTAAGGAATATGTTACTTTGTCATTCCGCACTTGATGAGGAATCCATAAGAATCAATAAATAGATCCTGAATCAAGTTCAGGATGACAACTTCCTTTTAATTAAGCCTTTTCACCATCAAAAAATAAAAGATTTCCTCATTTTCTACGAATTCTAGTTTATACCCAACGAATTCTAATCTACCCAAAATTTACCTGAAGTTCCGTTCTACATTTGATGTATAATTAGTAATAACCTAAAACATTTAAATTATGAACACTTCAATTAAAGTATCAGTATTAGCAATTGCAATCGCATTTGTAGGATGTAATGAAACATCAGAAAAAAAAGCATTAGAAACGACTCCAATTCAATCTGAAGTCGCAGCAGTCACAAGTCCGACTTTGGATGAAACAACTGAATCAGGAAGATCAGTAGTCTTTATTACAGGAGTTGACAAAGCAGGTAAATCATATTTTAAGGATGCCAAAACGTATTTTGAAACGATAAACACCGAAATTGTAGAAGACGCATATTCACTACAAGAAATTATTTTATGGTTGAATATCAACAGTAAAAACAATCCAATTTCTGAAGTCAACATTGTAACGAACAATAAAATGGGTCAAGTACAATTAGAAACAACCATTAAAGGAAGTGCTTTGAGTGCAGTTTCTATTAAGGAGTCGGTTGAGAAAGGCTTACTTCCAAAATTAGATAATGTGCTAAAAGACAATTCAAAAGTGGTGATTCACTCTTCTGGAATAGGAAAAAATAAAACATTGATTGACGGATTGAAGCAAGTATTTACAACAGATGTTAAGTCAATTGTAATTGCATCAGAAAACGTGAGTGTATTTGATAGCGAGTTTACAAGTCACCTTTTAGCAAAGCCTTTTTACGGATTTTATCCAACAGCAAATTCACCTGGAAGAGTTGATTTAGCGAAAGAATTTACAGCAAATTATCCAGATTCTGATATTGATTGGTTGTCTGCAATGAGTAATGAGGAAGAAAGATTTCAAGGAGATATCTATAGTTACAAGTTTAATGTACCTGTAAAGTGGGAAATTACTTATGAAAATGATGATGAAATGCCAAGTTTTAAAACGATAGAAGATATGTACCTTTTTATGCAAGATAATGATAATATTTCTACAGAATTAAATGAATTAAATATTCCAATTGAGAAATTTAGATGGTACCAAACTGTTGAGGAAGATAAACTTGTAATCAAAGGAATGGCAACTGTAGTATGTGTTTTAGAACCAGTAATGAGTAGAGCATATCCATCAGAATATATGATTCCAAATAGTGATAACTTAAGATTGTATAACAGATTATAAAAGAATGGTTAGTTAGTTTGGTAAAACAGAGAAGAGCACGAAAGGTTTTGTTTGAAGTATAAAATCGTCACTCTTTTCTGTTTTTACTTTGTAATAAAATCACATATTAAAGAGTTATATTTGTGTAATGATAAAAACTATTTTTCAAAATATCATATTCGTTTTCTTACTATTTTCTGCCGCTATTTTACAGTCGCAGAATTATCATTTACAACATTATACAGTAGCTGATGGTTTGCCACAACAAGAAATAATTAATCTTGCTCAAGATGAGTTTGGTTATTTATGGATAACTACAAAATCTGGAGAATTTACACGTTTTGACGGAGAAAAGTTTGAGTCAGCTACTAGTGATTATATTCCTGGAATTTCTTTTAAATCAAATATTGAGTACGATGAATTGCCAGAATTTGCTAAAAAAGAAATAAAAAAGTCTCGTGTCAATAAAATTTTTAAAGACAAGCATTCAATTATTTGGATTGCGACTTCAATAGGCTTGTATAAAGTTTTAGAGAATAATTTTGAGTATTTTTTAAAAGGAAAAAGTATTAGAGCAATACATCATTTTGAAAATGGATTATTAGTAGGTACAAATACTGAGTTTATAAAAATTGAAGCATCTGAAAATAGAATTCTTCGAAAGAATGATGTAATTCATTCAATTGCTAGAATTAAAAACAATCAAATTTTTGTTGGTAGTGATAACAATATTTTCGTTTTTGATTCCTCAATAGTTATAGATACGCTTGAAATAAAAGGAAAAATAAGTAAGATTTTAATTCAAGATGCGAAAGTTTGGGTTGCAACAACTACAAACGGAATTTTCAATTTTTCGTATGATATAGAAACTGGAAGTGTATTTAACCTATTGCATTTTGATGAATCTGAAGGTATTTATGATCTTAATATTACTGATATTAATGTTGATAGAATAGGGCGACTTTGGTATGTTTCTCAAAAAGGTTTTATAGGGAATATTTATAAAAATGTTGGAAAACATTTGGGTAAAGTTTTACCTATTGATGCTAAAGTTGGAACGCTGATTTTTCATGAAACAAAATTATTTTTAGGAACTCAAGGAAATGGGGTTTGGTGGTCAGAAGTAAATAAAGAATTAAAATTCAACAAGTTAAAAGGAGTACAGAATTTGTATTCTGATAATGTTAATCAGTTATTGTTTGACTCAAAAAACAATTTATGGATTGGAACACACAAAGGTTTAGACAAAGTTATTTTGAATGATGAAACTCAAATTTCTTCTGTAAAACATTTTGGTAGAAATGATGGCTTTCTAGGAATTGAGACTACAAATAACAGTATTGCAGAAGATAATAATGAAAATCTATGGTTTGGAACTGTAAATGGTTTGATGAAATATGAGCCGTCGGAAAACAAAAAGGATTTTGTCCTTCCGAGCATCTATTTTGAAACGATAGAAGTGGTTTATAATGAAGTTGACACCATCAACTTAAGCGTTTGGACAAATAGCGATAAATCCTTGAATTTAAAGCCTTCAGACAATCATTTATCGTTTAGTTTTAAAACAATTGATCTGAATCATCCAAATGAAATTCAGTATAGATGGCGATTGAATGAAGAAGATTGGAGTCCGTGGGCAAAAGATAGACGCGTTAATTATTCTAGTTTAAACGCTGGAAAATATGAGTTTGAAGCACAATCAAGAATTATCAATAGTCAAGAAAGTGCTCCCATAAAATTTCGTTTTGATATTGGTTTGCCTTTTTATAAAAAACTATGGGTACAATTATTGGCTCTAGGAATTTTATTGTTCTTTGGTTGGTTGTTTTTACGCAATTATCTTCAGAAAATAAAAAATAGAAACCTACAAGCACAGGAAAAGTTGAAATTAGAAAACAACTTGTTATCGCTTGAGCAAAAAGCCTTGCAATTGCAGATGAATCCGCATTTTATCTTCAATGTTCTTAACGGAATCAAAGCATTAGGATCAAATGATACTGATAAGATGAATACAACAATCAATAAGTTTGCGACTTTATTGCGATTGACGTTGAGTAACTCTAGACAAGAAAATATAACACTTGATGAGGAAATTAAAACCTTAAAAAACTATATAGAAGTTGAGCAGTTGATGAACGAAAAAGAGTTTAACTATTCAATCGATATTCCTTCGGAAATCGATGTTGAAGAAGTCTTAATTCCGCCAATGTTGATACAACCATTTGTAGAAAATGCGATTGCTCACGGAATTAAATCAATAGGTGGAGTTGGTAAGTTAGAAATTTCATTTGCAGTTCAAAACGATTTCTTACATTGTACTGTAAAAGATAATGGCATAGGAATTGAGGTGTCTAAAAGTAGAAAAACCAATGCAAATCATCAATCTATGGCGTTGGAAGTAACCAAAGAACGTATAGAATCATTGTCTGGAAAAGATGCTTTTAAAATTGAGCAATTGGAAGGTAAATACAGTGAAATTTTGGGTACAAAAGTGAGTTTTAAAATACCTTTATTAACAGATTATTAAAATGGACAAATTAACAGCAATATTAGTAGATGACATGCCTTCCGCATTGCAATTATTGCAATCTGATATTGAATCAAAACATGCAGATATTAAAATCATTGGTACTGCAAAGTCAGTTGTTGAAGCAGCAAAATTGTTGAGAAATACAACTCCAGATATTTTGTTTTTAGATATTATGCTTGGTGACGGAACAGGTTTTGATTTGCTAGAGATTGTTCCTGATTTGAAGTCTAAAATCATCTTTGTTACTGCAAGTGATGAATACGCAATAAAAGCGTTTAAGTTTGCTGCAATTGATTATATTTTAAAACCATATTCTGACGAAGAATTGGCAATAGCAATAGACAAAGTAAAACATCAATTACATCCTGATAAAGAGCAGTTTAAAATACTTAAAAACGCGATATCTCATCCAACAAAAAAACCACAAAAAATCTCTTTGCATACATTAGAAAAGATTAGTGTAGTTGATTTAGATGAGATTATTCGTTGTGAATCTGACAGTAATAATACACAGTTTTTTCTTGCAGACGGACGAAAAATATTTGTAACCAAGACATTGAAGTATTTTGCTGATATTTTGAAAGAATATCAGTTTGTGAGAGTGCATCAAAGTCATTTGGTAAACTTGCAATACGTAAAAGAATTCATCAAATCTGATGGTGGATATATCATTTTGAAGAATGGCACTAATGTTCCTGTATCTGTAAGAAAGAGGGCAGAAGTGATTGAAATAATATCGAGTATTTATAATAAATAAATTTATAGTTTAAATCATGATGAGAACAATAAAGTATTTCATATTAATTATAACAATTATATCATCTGTAAGTTGTGAGAGAAAAGAAAATAACGATGAATTTGTAGAACCTTTTTTGATCGATGTAGTGTATTTAAAAAAGTCAAAGGAACGAATTGGAAAAAATGACTCACTACTTAATTATGCATTTAATAAACTAATAAAGGAAGCAGAAATCGCTCTGAAAGAAGGTCCATTTTCAGTAACACATAAAGAAAAATTTCCGGCAAGTGGAAACAAAAATGATTATGCTAGTTACAGCCGTTATTGGTGGCCAGATCCAAATAAATCTGATGGTTTGCCATATATTCGTCGAGATGGCGAAACAAATCCTGAAAGCCAAAGCCTTAAAAAATCTGACCGTCAAAGAATTGGATCTTTTGGTAAAAATACCGAAACGTTGGCTCTTGCCTATTATTTTACAGGTGAAGAAAAGTATGCAAATAAAGCAGCAGAATTACTGAGAGTTTGGTTTATAGATAAAGAAACTCGAATGAACCCAAATGTAAATCATGCACAATGTAGAGAAGGTCATAACTTTGGAACAAAATCAGGTGTTTTAGACGGGAGATTGATGATAAAGGCATTAGAAGGCTCATTGCTCATTGCCAATTCAAATGCGTTTGATGGTGATGAACTCGATAAGTTGAAAGCATGGAGTAGAGAGTATTTTAAATGGCTTACAACTAACGAAATGGCACTTGAAGAATCAAAATCTAAAAATAATCACGGTACATTTTACGATGTACAAGCAATGTATTTTGCACTATATTCAGAGAATCTTGAGGCTTGTAGTCAAATAGCACAAAATTTCACTAAAAGACGAATTTATTCTCAGATAAAATCAGACGGATCTATGCCAGAAGAACAAGCACGAACTCGACCTCTTTTTTATAGTATTTATAACTTACATGCTATGTTTCTAGTTGCCAGCCTTGCAGAAAAGGTTGATATTGATATTTGGGAAGCTAAAGAATCAGACTCGCAATTGCGTAAGGCACTCAATTACCTTGTTCCTTATACAGATGCTGAAAATAAATGGCCAAATCCAACAATTGGAGAAGCCGACAGAATGAAAATGTTCACAATCCTACAGATGGCAAATCATAAATATCCAAATGGAAACTATTTAAAGTTTGCTGACAAATTACCATTAGAAATGCGAAAAATCGAGCGAACAAATCTTGTATTTCCATTGATGAGATAATTTATTAATTTGGCATTACATTTTTATATTTGATTAAATTAAATGACTATGAAAGATATTGAAAGCAGAGATGATATAATGCTATTAGTAAATACTTTTTATGATAAAGTTCAGAAAACTGATGAATTAAATTACTTCTTCAATGATATTGCTCAATTAGATTGGGAAGCACACTTGCCAAAGATGTATGATTTTTGGGAAACAATCTTGTTTCATAAGTCAGGTTATAAAGGAAATCCTATGGTAAAGCATGTAAATCTTCATAAAATTGCGCCACTAAAAAGCGCAAATTTTGATACTTGGTTGTTGCTGTTTAAAACAACTGTAGATGAATTGTTTGAAGGTGAAATGGCAACTAAAATTAAAATTCGTGCAATTTCAATTGCAACATCAATCCAATTAAAAACTGTCTATCAAAAGTAATGATGAATATCCTTTCTTGAAGAAATTGAAAGTTTAGAGTAGATATTATTTATATGAGTTTTTACTGTACTCAAACTGATAAATAATTGTTCGCCAATTTCTTTATTTGTTAGTTTTTCATTCATCAAATTAAACACTTTTTGCTCTTGAGGAGATAATACAGTTTTATAATCTACAAATGTTTTCTTTTCTTTTTTTCTACGAATTAATATAAAATTAACGACTAAAGAAAGAAGTAATAGCGCTCCTAAAAGCATTGTTTTTAAGTCAAAATAATCTTCACTAAAATTTATAGAATCTCTTTTTAAATCTTCTTTAAACTGCCTTGTATATTGAGATTTTGGATATTTTGATTTTAATTTTTTTAATAAAGTATTATAATATTCAGAGGTTTCTAAATCTTCTAAATAGTATGATCTGCTAAATGATTTTGCATCAGAATATAAATGATAAGCATAGAGTTCTGCAAGTGGCTCATCAAACGATTTACTATATTCTTGTAGTTTTTCAAAGTAATTGTTATAAAGTATCTTACGCTGCGCATCACTTTTAGAATCGTGTAAGGGTGTTAATAATGTCTCTTGAATAGAATCAATTTGATGTATAGCAATATTCTGTTTTCTACTATATTTTAAATCACAAAACATCTGTGAAAAACTGTTTAACGGAAAATGTATTTTGTCATCATTATTTGCAATAAAAATAATGAAATTACTATCGTCACAATGGTTTAATAAATGATTGTAATCACCAACACTTTCATTACACTTGTCAATATAAATCTTATAAAACTTGTTCTTTTCTGATAAGAAATCACCTTTAAAAACAAAATTACCTAAACTATCTATTTCACTTTGTTGAATAATTTGTTCGGTAAGAAATAAGGTACTTTTATTATAATCGTCAATAGAAGTAAGGTAAACCGAAGAATTGATAAATTCTTCACTCGCAGTTCCTGAGAATTCAAATTGTGCTTGTAAACTTAAAGCAGAAAGAAAGAAAAATAAATGGTAGAAGTGTTTAGTCATTTAGATAAATTACAAGACAAATATAGTCAAAATAAAAAATGTCATTCTGAGTGAAACGAAGAATCTTTAATTCAGACTTTTTCAACTTCATTCAGAATGACACTATAAGATATTAGATTCTTATTTTGTTACAGATACAGCACTTTTATTGGTTGCTTCTTCTAGTTTTAAAACAATTCCTTTGATTCTCAATACTTTTCTGCTTTCGCTTGCATTTGAAGTGATTGTGACTGTTTTAGAAAATCCGCCGACTCTATTTGTTGCGTATTTTATACCAATTTCTCCAGTTTTTCCAGGCATAATTGGTTCGCTAGGTTTAGTTGCTACAGTACATCCACAACTTCCTTTAATACTTGCAATTACTATTGGACTATTCCCAATATTTTTAAACGTAAACACACGATTTCCATCAGTATCTTGGCTGATTTTTCCGTAATCGATTACCTCAGTTTCAAAATCAAAAATACCAGCATTTGTACTTGTAGTTTCTTGAGCGATTGCGATTGTAGTCATAAATAAAATTGCAGTAAATAATAAATTCTTCATAATTTGATTGTTTTTAGTTTAACTGCTGCAAACATCACAATATATAGAAGTTATTCAAAGAATATAGGAGTTGAAAAAAGGACTAGTCCTCGTTTGAAATTTACTTTAAAGATTTTAAAGCCCATTTTTCGCGCTCTTTGCTTGTGAGGAATGTCCAAGCGACAATCCTACTTGTTTTGTGCCCTTGAGTCATTTCAAGTGTTTTAATTTCAGTTACATTCAACTTGTTTAAAGAATCATACATACTTTGTACATTTTCTTTTTTGGAAACCAATGAAGTGAACCAATAGCACTGTGTTTTATATTTTGAACTTTGGTATAGATAATTGTGTAGAAAGGCTTTTTCACCTCCTTCGTACCATAACTCGTTCGAATTTCCACTAAAATTTCTCCCTTCATTTTTGATGCCTAAACCCTTTAGTTTTCTATTGTTTGCTTCAGCTGCATCTTGTTCAGATTTATAAAAAGGAGGATTGCACATGCATGCATCAAAATAGTCATCTTCTTTAAAAATACCGTCGAGAATATTTTCTTTGTTTGGTTGAAATCGTAACTTAATGTCATCCTTTAAATTATTTTTGTCAATAATTTTTTGCGAACTGTATATAGAGTCATTGTCAATATCTGCACCTACAAATTTCCAATTATAAATTGCATTCCCAAGAATTGGATAAATACAAGTCGCACCAACTCCAATATCTAAGATTGTAATATTTTTTGTAACAAAGTCATACTCTAAAATATCATTTAAATAGTGAATGTAATCTGATCGATTTGGAATAGGAGGACACAAGTTTAAATCAGAAAATTGCCAGAACTTAATGTTATAATAAAACATTAACAATGCTGTATTTACAGCTTTAACGGCTTTTGGAAACCCAAAATTTACAGTTTTTACACCATGTTCGTTTTTAAATAAATACTCATTTAAAGGAGGATAAGCTTTAGATAATTTAGGGAAATCATATTCTTCAATATGAAAATTATTTTTGTGCATTTATTTTTTGGTTTAAGTTTTTTAGGCGTTGTTTTGTTTCTTCTTTTTGTTGTTTTTCTTTATTTTTCTTTCTCGCCATCAATTTACGATGCTTTTCTTTATTCTTAGTATTTTTTTCCTTTCCTTTTTTCGGCATCTTATTTTCCAATACAAAAATTAGCAAAGATATTACCCAATAAATCATCAGTTGTAACTTCTCCTGTAATCTCCCCTAAATGAAATAATGCTTGACGGATATCAATTGCAATAAGGTCTGAACTAATATTAACATCCATTCCTTTCTCAACTTCTTTGATTGATTTTAAAGCATTTGTCAACGCTTCAAAATGACGACTGTTACTCACAATATTTTGATTGTTACTCAATGCTCCAATGTTTACTAAATCTGTAAGTTGTTTTTTTAGCATTGTAATTCCTGATTTTTCTTTTGAAGAAATTAAAATAGCATCTTGACTATTAGACTTTAACGCTGTAATCTGATTATCAGTAAGTAAATCAATCTTATTGATTACAGTTACTATTTTTTTATTCGGATATTTTTTTTCTAATGCAGAATTTATAGCTTCATTTTTAACTTTTTCACTATCAATCAAAGACAATACAAGTTGAGCCTTTTCTATATTTTCATAGGTTTTTTTAATTCCGATGTTTTCAATCACATCTTTCGTATCTCTTATTCCTGCAGTATCTATAAAGCGGAAAGTAACACCATCAATCACAATTTCATCTTCTATTGCATCACGAGTTGTTCCAGCAATATCAGAAACAATGGCCTTTTCTTCATTCAACAAAGCATTCAATAAAGTTGATTTTCCAACATTTGGTTCGCCAACAATAGCAACAGGAATTCCGTTTTTAAATACATTTCCTATAGCGAAAGAATCAATCAATCGTTTTAAAACTGTTGATAGTTTATCAACCAAACGCTTAAACTCTTTTCTATCCGCAAATTCAACATCTTCTTCAGAAAAATCTAGTTCTAACTCTATTAAACTAGCAAAGTTTAACAATTCTTGACGTAAAAATTCAATTTCTGATGAAAATCCTCCTCGCATTTGCTGTAATGCAATTTGATGTGAAGCCTTAGAATCTGATGCTATCAAATCTGCAACTGCCTCGGCTTGCGTAAGGTCTAATTTACCGTTGGTAAATGCACGTAACGTATATTCTCCATTAGTTGCTGTTCTGCAGCCATTTCGTAAGAATAATTGAATGATTTCTTGCTGAATATAAATAGAGCCATGACAATTAATTTCAACAACATTTTCACCAGTGTAGGAGTGAGGGTTCTTGAAAACTGACACCAAAACTTCATCAATTACTCTATTATCATCGATTATAGATCCTAAATGAATTGTATGAGATTTTACGTTGGATAAATCCTTATTACCATATCTTGATTGAAAATGTTTTGCAACAATGTTGATTGCTTCATTTCCAGAAAGACGAATAACAGCAATTGCACCCATTCCTGAAGGTGTTGCTAAAGCGATAATTGTATCTTCTATATATTCCAATTTAACTGAATTTAGTGCAAATATACATCCAATTTTTTTCACGCTACGCCAATGACTGTAACAAAAATGGTATTTGTTCGTCTAATTAGTATACAACCAACTAAAACCATATCAATTATGAAAGAAAATAAACAATTACTCGTATTTACACATTTAAGTCAATTATTAGATTATGTAACAGGAATCGGAGGATTTATCGTTCCGTTAGTAATTTGGCTAACAAATAGAGATAAAGTAGCAGAAATGGATGAGCAAGGGAAATCAATATTAAACTTTAGAATTTCAATGTTTTTATATTTAATTCTTTGTGTACCGATGATTTTATTCTTCGGATTAGGATTGCTAGGATTTGTAGTAATCGGAGTGTTTTACTTTATATTCCCGATAATGAATGCTATCAAAGTAAATAATGATCAAGAACCAAACTATCCTTTTTCTATAGAATTTATTAAATAGGAAATAGAAAGAATTATTTGAATTAAAAGGTTATTAGTATTTATTACTAATAGCCTTTTTTATTAGTTGTCATTCTGCGTAGTGATTCGGAATTCATTTTCATAATTAGGTTCCTGCCTTGCAGGATTTATATAGATTGTTTTATAATATCTTCATATTCAGTAAAGAAAAGTTCGAATTGATTCATTTCTTTTACAAAGAATTCATAACATGCTCGCCATGTATTTTTATTATGGATACTAAATTTCTCTTCATGAAGCACGTAAATTCTATGAATAATCTTACCACTTTCTAACTGATAATCATTGTCGTAAATTACTTCTGGAAGATAATCAGTAGTTAGAATTTTCTTTAGAGAAAGCATTTGGTCGTAAAGTAATTCATTAGCAATTTCATCAATGTGTTCAAAGTCGAGAGCAATCATTGCTTTTTTTCTGTCAGCAACAAACTTAAAACTGAATCCTTTGACCTTTGTGTTGTACAAAATCCATTTTCTTGGAAAAGACTTCCCAAAACTTATCCAAAACTCTTTTCTCAATTTTGTAGATTCTTCTTTGCTAAACATTAATAATTATTTAGATATAATTTTCTGCAACCTCATACCGAAATCAACAAGAGATTTAGTTTCCTTTACACTTGCAAGCCTTTCTTTACCTACAATTAGCAAGGCTTTTTCATTCGATTCAATATGATAATAAGGATTACTTTCAAAAAATAAAATGAGTTTGTGAGAAAACAATTTCCGTATTGCATTTTCATCTTTCCCTGCTAAATAAAAACGTTTTGAAAAATCTGGATACTCTTCAAAGTCAATATCTTCAAAACTTGTAAAATGATATATATATTCAAAAATCCCTTCTTTATCTAAAGTAAATTCTGGAATAGCATCATCTAGTTTTATATAAAACATTGTTGCTCTAATTACTTGTTTTGCAATGAGTTCACCTTCCGAAAATGCTATATCAAATATTCTGCATTTATCGCTATTTGAAAGGATATTTGTGATTGATTTTATTTTCCTTGTCTTAAAATATCCAAAATCAGAAAGACTTTCAATCTCTGTTTGCTTTGCTGTAAAATTCCAATCTAATTCTTTGCTAATGCTTAAAAGAGAATTTTGTCTTTTTGTAAAATTTTGATTGCTTAAAATATTTTTAAAAGGTATTAATCTCCTCAGTGCAAATGGATGTTCACTATCTGTACCATGGTTATCTAAACCTATAATTTCAAAGTTTCCGCCTTTTCTTTTAAAGGTTTCTAAATAGTTATTCATGTTTTCCATTACCGAATGGTCAACAAAATCGCACATTGAGAAATCGACTATAACGTCTTTGTCTTCAGGTATTTGATCAAGTTTAGACTTCAATTTATTGTAATTTAAAAACGTACAATAGTTTTTGATACTCACATAATAATTATTATCAGATTCATTCTCTTTGAACATCAACACATTTGGTTTCAACATATTTCTAATAAACATTGAAAAACTCTTATTGATAATTGAATGAATTATAAGTGTTACAATAATTCCAGAAATGATACCAGTTATTAGACTTGTTGAAATTGTAATTATAAGTGTCGCAAAGAATATGATTAATTGTTCTTTTCCAATTTTAAAAATCTTCTTTACATTTTCTGGAGAAGCCAATTTATAACCTGTATATACCAATATTGCAGCAAGTGCAGGCAAAGGTATTTTTCTCAATTCAGAAGTAAATAGTAAAATAAATAAGATTAAGAATACTGAATGAAAGAAATTTGCAGATCTATTTGAGCCGTTATTATTGACATTAACAGAACTCCTTGCAATTACCGTTACAACATTTAATCCGCCTAAAAAACCACTTACAACTGTTGCAAATCCTAAGGCTTTTAGATCTTTATTTACATTTGATCTTCTTTTTAAAGGATCTAGCTTATCTACTGCTTTAATACTAAGTAAGGATTCTATACTTGAAATTAATGTAAGTGCTATAACAACATTTATAAAGTCAAAACTCCAAACTTTACCAAAATCTGGAGATGCAAGGTTTCCAAAAATGTCATTTGGAATATTTATAAGTAAGGTACTATCTATAGGATATGGAGAACTTGAAAAGTATTCGAAATAGTAAAATAAGCCAACACTCAATACAACTATCCACATTGGCGCAGGTATCAGTTGGAAAAATTTATTTCTTATCTTACTATAAAAAATCATAATAAGAAGGCTAATAACACCAACACCTCCAGCATAAAGTATGCTTTCACTATTTGAAGAAAAAAGTTCCATTATTCCTTGGGGAATTTGAATAAGCAACTCTATGATACTTCCTTTTGCATCTATGTTTCCTAGCATTAGATGAAATTGTTTGGCTAGAATTCCGATTCCAATTGCTGCTAGCATTCCTTGTATTGCTGATGAAGGGAAATAATCTCCTAAAGTTCCCATTCTCAAAAAGCCAAGAATAACCATTAAAACGCCTGAAATCACTATTGCTGCGAGTGTATAAAGAAAGCCTTGTTGCATATCACCACTTCCAAGAACTGTAATTGCTGATAAAACAACAACAACGAGTCCATTTCCTGGTCCTGTGATAGTTACATTTGATCCTCCAAGAATTGACACTAAAATCCCACCAATAATAGCAGAAATAATTCCTGAAATTGGAGGTGCGCCAGAAGCAATTGCTAAGCCTAAACCTAATGGTAATGCAATAAGAGAGACTACAAACCCAGAAAATATATTTTTTGGTAGTGCAGTTGTAAATGTTTTTATTTTATTCTCTTTTACCATATATTATTTAACAATTAATACATCAGTTGGTAGTTCAGATAAAATGTATTCTAAATCATGCGGAAAAATCCTATCCCAAAGATTGAATTTTTTGGGAGCATTCATTATTAATAAGTCTGCACGTACAACACTTGCATAATGACCTATTGAATAACCACGTTTTCCAAAAATACTTTGAATATTTACAGAAATACCCTTCGTGTCAATTTCGCTTAAAATATCTTTTACTCTAAATTGTTCACGCTGTTTTATTCTTTCTTTGATGATTGTTGCCTTCCTTAAACTCCTATCATCATTTATTTTTATATCTACTTCACTTTGATTAATCTCTTCAACAATTGTAATTTTTTTACACCCTAATTTTTTTGAAACAAAGAAAGATGCTTTTATAGTTTCTTTAGTTTTAATATCTTCTAACCCATTAGTTACTATGTGCTTACATGGTAATCTTTCAATTGAAGGTTTTATAAGTAAAAGCACTGAACATTGTGCATTTCGAGTCAATTTTCTAGCAATTGAACCAACATAATAACTCAGTAATTTTTCTTTTTGAAGTGCACCTAAAATAAGTAAATCTATATTTTGATTTTTTGATGTCTCTAATATCACATCAACAGGTTTTCCTTTTTGCCATAAAATTTTTAATTCATTTTTAAGTGTTGGAGCATTATCAAGAATTAATTTTAGTTGTGCTTCTTTTTCAGGAGTTTTATCTCCAACATGAATACCTATAAGTTGTGAATCGAAGATATTGGCTAGTCTTACTGCTTCATACAAGTTTGGTTTTAAACTTGGTGAAAAGGCAATACCAATAAGTATATTTTCAAATTGTTGCAAAAAAAATATTTGAGAAATTTAATAAACGCACAAGATAACAAACTTAAAATAAAAAAAACTATTGTTTTAATTTTTATGACTCATAAACATTCTTAAATTTACTAAATAATCAGATTATAAAAATATGTTAGAATTAGCTGGAATTATTATCTTAGGAATATTGGCGCAATGGGTTGCATGGAAATTTAAAATACCTGCAATTTTACCGCTTATATTAATAGGATTATTAGTAGGACCAATTGCTGCCGAATTTTTAAGTGAAGATGGCACAAAATGGATAGAACCAATATGGAATGGAGAAAAAGGTTTGTTTCCTGGCGATGGTTTGTATTATTTTGTTTCTCTAGCAATTAGTATTATCCTTTTCGAAGGTGGATTGACATTAAAAAGAGAAGAAATTAAAAATGTTGGTCCAGTAATTACAAAGTTAATTACCTTAGGATCAGCAGTTACATTCTTTGGTGCAGGTATTATTGCACATCTTATTTTTAATTTAAGTTGGGAGTTGTCATTCCTTTTTTCAGGATTAATTATTGTTACTGGACCAACTGTTATTACACCAATTTTAAGAAATATCCCACTAAAAAAAGATATATCAACCGTTTTAAAATGGGAAGGTATTTTAATTGATCCAATTGGAGCGTTGGTTGCCGTATTGGTTTTTGAATTTATAAGTGTTGGAGGTGGAGGAGGATTTACTAAAACTGCATTGATGGAGTTTGGTAAAATACTTTTATTTGGTACTAGTTTTGGTTTTACGTTTGCACATGCACTCGCTTATGCGATTAATAAAAAAATGATTCCTCATTATTTACTAAATGTTGTCTCGCTTTCAACTGTATTATTGGTTTTTGTAGAATCAGAAATATTTGCTCATGAATCAGGCCTTTTAGCAGTTGTTGTTATGGGAATGGTACTTGGTAATAGCAAATTGAATAACCTTAAAGAATTACTTTATTTTAAGGAATCTTTGAGCGTTCTTTTGATTTCAATTCTTTTTATTTTATTAGCAGCAAACATAAACATTGAAGACTTAATGCTTCTTTATACCTGGAAAACAGCAGCATTGTTTGCGATTGTTGTTTTTATAATAAGACCAATTGCAGTTTTTTTAAGTACTTATAAATCTAATTTAAAACTAAATGAAAAAGTATTTATAAGTTGGGTTGGACCAAGAGGTATTGTTGCAGCAGGAATAGCTTCTTTATTTGGAAGTAAATTAATAAAGCAAGGAGTAGAAGGTGCAGAATATATTACGCCATTAGTTTTTATGATTGTTTTAGGAACGGTTTTATTAAATGCTACAACTGCAAGATTATTTGCAAAATTAATTGGTGTTTTCTTAAAAAGTTCAAATGGAATATTGATAGTTGGAGCATCTAGTCCGTCTAGATTAATTGCTGATTATTTGAGAAATAACGGAAAAAGAGTTGTTTTAATTGACTCAAATAGTAGTTATATTGACAAAGCATTGGACTCAGGTTTAGAGGCTTTAAACATTGATATCTATCAAAACGATTTAACTGATAATATAGAATTAAATGATGTAGGTTATTTAGTTGCAATGACAGGGAGTGAATCTGTAAATAAGCATGTTATGACTAATTTTTCTAAATCTTTTGGAGAACATGGTTCATACAGATTAGCGACTTCAGAAGAGATAAAAGACAGTAATAATGAAGATAAAAAGAAGTTTTTCTCGCCAAAAGATGACTTTATAAATTTGAGTGAAGCATTTAGAGGTAACCCAAAAATATATGAAATTGAAATTGATAGTGAAGAAGCCTATGACAGCATGAAATCTAAACTATATGCTGAACTAAAATCAATACCATTATTTGTTAAAAAGGATGAAAATTTATATTTTATTCCTGAATTTGAAATGAGTGAAGAATCAAAAGAAAATTGTTCTTTAATTTATTTAGGAAAAAATGTTGTTGAAGCGAAAAATTAAATATCTAAATCTAAGCTTTTTCTAAACTCAGCAATAAAAGGATTCTTTTCTTTCAGTTTCGCATACTTTTCTTGAGGAGTATATGCGTATTTTTTTTCTTGGATTTCATTAACATCAATAATCAAATCAATACTGAAGTTATTGAGTTTTTCACGAATGACTTTTAATATTCTAGGTTTCTGACTATTCAGTTGAGATTGCATCAACTTGTTTGGCAAAACAATATGAATATTATTGTCTTTAACTTTTGGAGTGTCAGCATTCATAATAGATGCGATACTCTTTTTGCCATTTTTAATTAGGTTGTCAACGTATTGTTTCCATGCTTTTAAAACTTGAACATCAGTAAATTCAGTTTTTGGCATACTACTATAATCAACTATTTCTACAACATCTATATCATTAATTTCCTTTTGACGATCTATACTTTTTAAAGAAAGAGATGAAGAACGTTTTCTTGTCGAATTTAATTTTGGAGTTTCTAATTTTATTGATTCAAGAACCAATTCATCAGTTTTTTTGTAAGTAGTTGGGTTTTCTTTTGCTATGATTGGTTCAGTAATTAGAACTGAATCAATCTTTTCTTCTACGATAACGTGTCCAAAGAATTTAGCAGGAATTATGTAGTTAGTGTCATTTTTTTTTTCTCCATCAAAAGTGATAGAGGAAATTTGCATAATTGCTAATTCTACTAGTAATCGTTGATTTTTACTGGTTTTGTATTTTAGATCACAATCATTTGCTTTTTCAATTCCTTGAAGTAGGAATTGCATTGATGCTTTTTGTGATTGCTCTAGATAGCGCTTTTTAGCATTGTCACCAACTTCAAGTAATGTAACAGTTGCTGTGTCTTTTGCGACCAATAAATCTCTGAAATGGGACGCTAAACCGCTTATGAAATGATGACCATCAAACCCTTTTGAAAGAATTTCATTGAATTGAATTAATACTTTCGGAATATCATTGGCAAGTAATAATTCGGTCATTTTAAAATATTCATCGTAATCTAAAACATTCAAATTTTCTGTAACTGCTAGTCGTGTTAATTCTTTTCCAGAAAAACTAACAACTCTATCGAAGATAGAAAGTGCATCTCGCATTGCTCCATCTGCTTTTTGAGCAATAATATGTAGCGCATCATCATCAGCATTGACACCTTCTTTTTCAGCAATTACTTTTAGATAATTTTTCACATCAATAACAGTAATTCTCTTAAAATCAAAAATTTGACAACGAGAAAGTATTGTTGGTATTATCTTGTGTTTTTCTGTTGTTGCTAAAATAAATATAGCGTGTGCTGGCGGTTCTTCTAGTGTCTTTAAGAAAGCATTAAATGCTGCTTGAGACAGCATGTGAACCTCATCAATAATATAAACCTTGTATTTTCCAACTTGTGGCGGAATTCGTACTTGATCGGTTAAATTACGAATATCATCAACCGAATTGTTTGATGCTGCATCTAATTCAAAAATATTAAAGGCAAAATCTTCATCTGGATTTATTTCTGTTTTTCCATCTTGATTTATTTTCTTAGCAAGAATTCGTGCACAAGTTGTTTTACCAACCCCTCGAGGTCCTGTAAATAGAAGTGCTTGAGCAAGGTGATTGTTTTTTATTGCATTTTCTAGCGTATTTGTAATCGCTTGTTGACCTATAACATCGTTAAATGTTTGAGGTCTATACTTACGTGCTGATACAATAAAATGTTCCATTAATGAAGTGAATTATTAAAAACAAAAATACATATTATCTATAAATTTCATCGTACAAATTCTTGTAATTTTTCATGATATTTGCGCGCTTCATTTTCATTGTTGGTGTAAGATGACCTCCATCAACTGTCCATTCATCTGGAGTGAGTTTAAAGACTTTAATTTGTTCCCATTTACCAAAGTTTGTATTACACAATTTTATGGCATCTGTAAATTCTGCCAACACTTTGTCATTGGTGATAAGATCTGAATTTGAACTAAATTCAATGTTATTGTCTTTTGCCCAATCTTTTAAATATTCATAATTTGGTTGAATGAATGCTGCTGGCATTTTTTCATTTTCACCAATAACCATAACTTGTTCTATAAATAAAGACTGTTTCAATTCTCCTTCTAATAAAGGCGGAACAATATATTTACCTCCAGAAGTTTTAAACATTTCTTTGGTTCTTCCTGTTATTTTTAAGAACCCATCGGCATCAATTTCTCCTTTATCACCTGTATGAAAATAACCTCCTTTTATTACTTCTGCTGTTTTTTCTGGATCTTTATAATAACCTTGCATTACGTTTGGTCCTTTTACTAAGATTTCCCCGTTTTCTGCAATTTTCACCTCAACACCACTTATAACTTTGCCAACAGTACCAACTCTAAAACGTCTTTCTCCATTTTGGTTTACACAATTTACAGAAGTTACTGGCGATGTTTCTGTTAAACCATATCCTTCCATTATTGGCATTCCAGCAGCTGCAAAAACTCTTGTTAATCTTTGTTGTAATGCAGATGCTCCTGAAACCATTATTTTAAGTTCTCCACCTAGAGCAGCTTGCCACTTTGTGAAAATAAGTTTTCTAGCCAAGCCTAATTGTTTCTCGTACCACCAACCATTTGCTCCATATGGTTCATATTTTAAGCCCAAATCTACAGCCCAGAAAAACAGTTTCTTTTTTATACCTGATAAATCTTCTCCTTTTAAAATAATTTTGTCAAAAATCTTTTCATATAAGCGAGGAACAGCAGTCATAACATTTGGCTTAATTTCTTGCGCATTTTCGGTTAGTTTTTCAATACCTTCTGCAAAATAAATTTCAACTCCACAATATTGGTATAAATACAAAATCATTCTTTCAAAAACATGGCAAACAGGTAAGAAACTTAGTGCTCTGTCCTTTCCTTTTTCTAAAGGAACACTTTCATCACTTGTTAAAACATTAGAAACAATATTTCCATGAGATAACATAACTCCTTTTGGTCTACCAGTTGTTCCAGATGTATAAATCAATGTGGCAAGGTCTTCAGGTTTTACAGCATCTTTTCTTGCTTCAACCTCATCTTGACTACTAGTATCTTTTCCTAACTCTAAAAGCTCATTCCAACTTTTTTCATCTATAATATCATCAAAAGTGAAAATTTCTTTAAGATTTGTATTTCCTTTAATTTGATTTAATTTTTCTATGATTGTTATATCAGAAGCGAAACAATATATAGCTTCAGAATGATTTATAACATACTCATAATCTTCTTTGGAAATTGTTGGATAAATTGGTACACTTTGCGCACCAATTTGTGAAATACCAATATCGCAAATATTCCATTCTGTTCTATTTGTAGTAGAAATTATTGCAATTTTATCATTTGGCTTCACACCTAAATTTAGCAGACCTCTACTGATGGCATTTGCTTTATCTATATATTCTTTTGAAGAAGTCGACTCCCATTTACCATTGCATTTGGTGTTAAATGCCTTTTTAAGATTGTAAGTTTCATGTAAATAATAAGGGAAGTCAAAAAGTCGCGTAATTTCTATAGCCATAAATTTCAATTTTGTAGAACTGCAAAGTATGAAATTTACATTGATTTTGCAAATGAAAATAAATGCTATTTTAAATTAAGAATTATAAATTTTTTGATATAATTTTTTATATTTCTCTTTGATGATTTTTCTACGCATTTTTAAAGTAGGAGTTAGGTGACCAGCATCTATTGTCCATTCATCTGGTGTTATTTGAAACTTTTTTATTTGTTCCCATTTGCCAAATTTCTGATTGTAAAAGTCAACTTCTTCTTGTATTCTGGCTATTAATTTTTCATCATCGGTTATATCAGAAATTTTATGATTATGTCGTTTTGCCCAATCATTAATAAAATCAAAATGTAACTGAATAAATGCTGCAGGCATTTTTTCTCCTTCACCTATTACCATAATTTGCTCTATAAATCTGGATTGTTTAAATTCACTTTCTAAAGCTGCAGGAGCAATATATTTACCTCCAGAAGTTTTAAATATTTCCTTTTTCCTATCTGTGATTGTTAAGAATCCATCACTATCCAATTCACCGATATCTCCTGTATGTAAGTAACCATCTATAATGGTTTTATTGGTTAACTCTTCATTTTTGTAATATCCCATCATTATATTTGGCCCTTTCATTAAAATTTCACCATCATCAGCAATTTTTATTTCAATTCCATTAAGAGGTTTACCTACAGTACCTATTTTTAATCCGTTGTTTCTTAAATCATTTAAAGTTCCTCCAGGAGAAGACTCTGTCATTCCATAACCTTCAAAAACTTGCATTCCTGCTGCAGAAAAAATTCTAATTAATCTGTGTTGTAGAGGAGCACTTCCAGAGAGCATAAACTCTAATTCTCCTCCTAAGGCTTCTTGCCATTTAGAGAAAATAAGTTTACGTGCAATATTTAATTTAAAATTATACCATGAACCATTCTTATTATAAGGTTTGTATTGTTCGCCTAGTTTAAGTGCCCAAAAGAATAAACTTTTTTTTACACCATTTAGATTACTTCCTTTATCTACAATTTTATCAAAAATCTTTTCTAAAAGTCTTGGAACAATTGTTAAAAAATGAGGCTTTATTTCTCTAATATTATCTCCTAATTTTTCAATACTTTCTGCAAAATAAATTTCGAAACCTCTATATTGATTATAATATGATGCTGCTCTTTCAAAAATATGACAAACAGGTAAGTAACTGATTATCCTTTTTTTATTGCTTTTTAGGTCTAATGATTCACCTGTCATGAAAATATTTTGAACTAAATTTTTATGAGAAAGCATAACACCTTTTGGTGTTCCTGTTGTGCCAGAAGTATAGATAATTGTTGCTAAATCTCCTTCTTTTATATTGTTTTTACGAGTTTCAACTTCTTCTTGTAAACTTTTATCTTCTGCAAGTTTAATAAATGAATTCCAACTAGAATCTCCATCAAATTCTTTGAAAGAAAACACTTTTTTAAGTTTCGTTTTATCTTTCACAGAATTAACTCTTTCTAGTAAATCATCATCAGAAACAAAACAATAATCTGCATCTGAATGATTTAAAATATACTCATAATCTTTACTAGATAGCGTAGAGTATAGAGGAACATTTTGAGCGCCAATTTGTAAAATACCAATATCTAAAACATGCCATTTAGGATTGTTATTTGTTGTGATTACTGCAATTTTATCATTAGGATTAACACCTAATTTTAATAAAGCTCTACTGACTGTATTTGCTTGGTTTATATATTCTTGCGTAGATATATTTTTCCAAGTTTCATTTTCTTTATAAACAAAACATTTTTCTTGTGGATATTCTCTTAATTGATGATAAGGAAAATCAAAAAGGCGTGTAATATTTTCAGTCATAATTCACAAAATAATTTCTGTGAAGTTACTAAAAAAGAATTTTACATTAAAAAAATAATATTCATTTGCTATGAATTTTTAGTATCAACCCAATTTTTAGCACTCACAAATGCTTCTAACCAAGGAGAAACTTCATCTTTTCTCCCTTTAGGATAGTTAGCCCAATTCCACTGAAAAGTAGAGCGTTCAATATGTGGCATTGTTACTAAATGTCTTCCAGTTTTATCACACATCATTGCTGTATTGAAATCAGAACCATTAGGATTATTAGGATAGCCTGTATAAGCATACTTAGCAACAATATTATAGTTTTCTTCAGATAATGGTAATTTGTATTTTCCTTCACCATGAGAAATCCAAACACCTAATTCAGCACCTTTGAGTGAAGAAAGCATAACAGAATTGTTTTCTTCAATTTTTACGGATGTAAACGAACTCTCATGTTTTTGAGAATCATTATATGTTAATTTACCGTGAACATCATGCTCTGGATTTATTAGATCTAATTCCATCCATAATTGAGCGCCATTACAAATACCGACAGAGAGTGTATCTTCTCTTTTAAAGAAGTTCTTTAAAGCGGTATTTGCCTTTTTGTTATATTTAAAAGCTCCAGCCCATCCTTTGGCAGAACCTAAAACATCTGAATTAGAAAAACCGCCAACAGCACCAATAAATTGAATATCTTCTAGTGTCTCACGGCCAGAAATTAAATCTGTCATATGAACATCTTTCACATCGAAACCTGCTAAATACATAGCATTTGCCATTTCACGTTCAGAGTTTGAACCTTTCTCTCGTATAATTGCTGCTTTTGGTTTCTTTTTTCCAATTTTAGGAAGTTTCCCTGTAAAATGCTTTGGAAAAATATATTTTAATGGCTGATTTTTATAGTTGTCAAAACGGTCTTTTGCCAAACCATTTGCAGTTTGTTTTTGATCTAATAAAAATGAAGTTTTATACCAAGTGTCTCTAGTTTCTGCAACATCAAAAGTGAAATTATCTTCATTGTTTTTGATTGTAACTTTTCCTGAATTATTTGCAGTTCCAATATTAAAGAACTCAATTTTATTTTCTGACAATGTTTTTTCTATTGATGAATCCGCTTGAAATACAATTCCTGTATTTTCTGAGAATAATACTTTTATAGAATCTTCTTCATTTAAAGAAGAAATATCATAATTTGCACCTAAATTAACATCAGCAAAACATAGTTCTAATAAAGTTGTAATTAATCCGCCAGAAGCAACATCATGTCCTGCAGCAATTTTATCAGTTTTAATTAACTCTTGAATTGTATTAAATACAGTTTTTAAATAACCTGCATTCTTCACGTCAGGAGCTTCATTTCCAATCGCATTTAAAACTTGATTGAAAGAACTTCCTCCTAATTTATAATCATCTTGAGAAATATTTATATAATAGATATTTCCTCCATCAATTTGTAAAAGAGGTTCTACTACTTTTGAAATTTCGTTACAATTTCCTGCTGCTGAAACAACAACGGTTCCTGGAGAAATTACTTCGCTATCAGCATATTTTTGCTTCATAGAAAGAGAATCTTTTCCTGTTGGAACGTTAATCCCTAAATCAATGGAAAATTCTGAAATTGCTTTTACGGCTCTATATAATCGAGCATCTTCACCTTCATTTTTACATGGCCACATCCAGTTTGCAGAGAGCGATACGCTCTTTAAATTTTCTTTTAAAGGAGCCCAAATAATATTTGTTAAAGATTCTGCAATAGAATTTCTACTTCCAGATTCAGGATGAATTAATCCAGAAATAGGAGAGTGGCCAATTGAAGTAGCAATTCCTTCCATTCCTTTATAATCAAGTGCCATAACACCAACATTATTTAGCGGAATTTGCAAAGGTCCAACACATTGTTGTTTGGCAACTTTACCACCAACGCATCGATCTACTTTATTTGTTAACCAATCCTTACAACTTACTGCTTCTAACTGTAAAACTTGTTCTAAATATATTTTTAAATTTTTGGTTTTGTATCTTGGGTTTTTATAATTTCTGATGACAGTTTTATCTGATAAAATTGTTTTTGGAGATGAACCAAACATGTCTTCTAAAGCCAAATCCATTGGCTTGTCACCTTTAGTTTTAGACTCAAATGTAAATCTATCATTTCCTGTAACTTCACCAACAGTATAGATTGGTGAACGCTCTCTTTCTGCAATTTTTTGTAAAGTATCTAGGTGTTTTTCGGCAATTACCAATCCCATTCTTTCTTGAGATTCGTTACCTATAATTTCTTTTGCAGATAAAGTTGGATCACCAACAGGCAATTTGTCTAAATCAATTTTACCTCCAGTATCTTCTACCAATTCCGATAAACAATTTAAATGTCCGCCAGCACCATGATCGTGAATAGAAACAATAAAATTTTCTTTGCTTTCTACCATTCCACGAACAGCATTTGCAGCACGTTTTTGCATTTCAGGATTTGATCGTTGAACAGCGTTTAACTCAATACCAGATGAAAATTCACCAGTATCTGCAGATGAAACTGCAGCACCACCCATTCCAATTCTATAATTTTCTCCTCCAAGAAGTACAATTTTATTACCAGTTTTTGGAGTGTCTTTTATTGCTTGCTCAGCTTTTCCATAGCCAATTCCTCCAGCTTGCATGATTACTTTATCATACCCTAATTTTCTTGCTTTTGAAACGCTAGAAGCAGCGTTTTCTTCATGCTCAAAAGTTAAAACAGAACCACAAATTAAGGGTTGACCGAATTTATTTCCAAAGTCAGATGCTCCATTAGATGCTTTGATTAAAATATCCATAGGAGTTTGGTACAACCAATCTCTTTCTTCAAATTTATTTTCCCAATATCTCTTGTTTGAATCTGTATCAGCTTCTAAACGAGAATATGAAGTCATATAAACGGCAGTTCCGGCCAAAGGTAAAGAACCTTTTCCACCAGCAAGACGATCTCTAATTTCTCCTCCAGACCCTGTTGCTGCTCCATTAAAAGGCTCTACGGTTGTTGGGAAATTATGTGTTTCGGCTTTTAAAGAAATAACAGAGTTGAATTTTTCGGTTTGATAAAAATCTGGTTTATCTGCAGTCTTAGGTGCAAATTGTTCCACTTTTGGACCTTTTATAAAAGCGACATTGTCTTTATAAGCAGATACAATATCGTTAGGGAATTGTTTCGACGTCTCCTTTATCATTTTGAATAGGGAGGTAGATTGTTCTTCGCCATCAATAATAAAAGTTCCATTAAATATTTTATGTCTGCAATGTTCTGAGTTTACTTGGCTAAATCCAAAGACTTCTGAGTCTGTTAGTTTTCTTCCAATTTTTTCAGCAACATTTTCTAAATAACCGATCTCTTCATCATTTAAAGCCAATCCTTCGATTTGATTAAATTCTGATATATCATCAATTTCTAAAATTTGTTGAGGCTCTATATCTATAGTAAAAGAATCTTGTTTTAAGCCATTGTATTTTTCAGAAATCATTGGGTCAAAATCCTGTGAATCTTTATCAGAAATTAAAAACTCTTCAATTCTGATGATATCAGTAACCCCCATATTTTGAGTAATTTCTACAGCATTTGTACTCCAAGGGGTTATCATTGCTGCTCTAGGGCCAATAAAAAAAGCATCTATTGAAGACGCTTCTATTTTATTTTTATTACCAAATAACCAAGTTAATTTATCTATTGTTTTCTTAGCTAATTTTTTTGTCGTTTGAACAGCAAATATTTTACTGTCTATATTTCCAAAAAAGTGAATCATTATGTTGTTTTTGTGGTGTTGTTTTAAAGAACAAATTTACTTTTTTTACTATCTAAAATCACTTTAATGATTCCTTTTAATTTAATAGTTATTCACTATTTAATCCACAATTTAAAATTGTTGAATTTATGTTATAAAAAAAGAGGCTCAAAATTTTGAGCCTCTTTTAGTTTTATTGTTTGATGAACTTTCGAGTTGTTGATCCATCTTCGTATGACAATCGAATTAGATAAATCCCTGCATTTAAAGAACTAATATCAATTTTAGTTTTGTTGGTTGAAATAGTATCAGTTAATACTTGTTTTCCTAAAAGATTAAACACTTCAATTGATAAGTTTTGACTTGCTGATATATTTAAATCATTTCCATTTGTTGGATTTGGATAGATTTTTATTTCTGAAAGGAAAGTATTTTCCTTTACACTTAAAACTACTGTATGAGAACCAATATCCGAGCAATCATCTTGACTATAAGTATCCCAATCATTTATATCAAATGTTACCGAAGGCACATTTACTGATGATTTTCTAACTAAAGTAGTGTTTATTGCAAAATTTGAAGAACCACCGTCTAAAGTTCCAATAACATCAATTAATATATCATTATTAAATAATCCAACAGGATCATTACCATTAAATTGAAATACAGAAGAACCAGTCGAATCATCTGGAGAAATAGTACAAGGTGCCGCAACTGAAGAGTTTGAAACAACATAAACATCTTCATTTGTTACTTGAGCACTTGCTGGAAATGAATATATAGTTGAATCCCATGATGCAGATCCATTTACACTTTTCTTAATAGTATATGTAGATAAATCAACTGTTGTACCAGTAATATTAACAACTTCTAGTACTTTGTTATTTCCACCACCTTCAACATATTCTGAAAAGAATAACTCAGTTCCACCAGAACTTCCTGCAATTGTTGTTCCATCTATAGCGCTACTTTGAGCAGACATATTGTTTGCTGCATCTTTTGCTAAAACAGTAAAACTATAAGTTGTTGAAGCAGTTAAACCAGTTACAGTATGAGAATTGGTTGCTGATGATGAATTTAAAGAACCATCAACGTAAATATCATATCCTGTTACTGCTGTATCATCAGAAGATATATCCCAATCCAAATCAATTGTAGAACTAGTTTCGTTACTCACACTTAAATTCATAGGAACGGTTGGTGCTTGTGTATCGCCACCACCATAAATTCCCCACCGATCTTCGGCAAGAACTCCACCCCAAATTAAGGTTGCCAAACGAGGATTGTCAATAAAAGGATTTCTATTTCCTTGCTTAAATGATCCACTGCCATCATGATACGTATTTCTTGCATCTTCATATGTAGAAACTGGATCTGCTGCATTCCATTCTAACAATAAATCAATCATATCTGCATCAACAGAATTTACTGTTCCAGAAGCATTAAAACGGGCTAAACATTGATTTCCATAACGCAAATACATATACATTGTAATTCTTGCTACATCACCTCTCCAATCTGTTCCACCAGTAGTTGCATCTCCTGGATACCATCCACCACCTGAAGTGCTTGAATTTCCAGAACCAGTGATGAATTTAAAATTACTGCGCTGACCATTTCTTTGTACATCACTTGCTCGTAAGTTGTGAGCATCTGCGTATGGAGGGCCATTATCACCCATTGAATCTAAATCTGGATTTGCAAGTGAATTTGCAAACGTGTGTTCTCTGTTCCAGTCACCTACATTTCCACCATTATCATTTTTACTTCTTGATAAGTCATTTGTGACATCACCATCAGAGCCACTTTCCCAACCATAAATCAATAAAACGTTAGAAGAATTATTTGGATCTTCGTCAGTAATTTTACACGCTTCCCAAATATTTGAATAAGATAAGGAATTTGCATGTGTATTAATAATCTTTGTAGCCAATGCATCTTTAAGTGGAATACCTGTTAATGTTGTTAGTTCAGTATTTATATCGCTATAATAAGGTTGTTGTGCAAAAACAGAGATATTAATAAATAAAAATGAAATTATTATGTAGATTTTTTTCATGTACAATATTATTATGTTTATTCTATTCTTTCTAAAAGTGCCATATAAAAGCCATCAAATCCTGATTTTGAAGGAGATACTTTTCTATCACTTACAAATTTAAACTCTTTATGCGAATCTAAAAACTTTTTAACTTGATTTTGATTTTCAGAAGGTAAAATAGAACAAGTAGCATATACCAATTTCCCTCCAACCTTTACCATTCTTGAATAGCTATCTAAAATTTCGGCTTGTGTTTTTTTGATATTTTCAATAAATTCAGGCTGTAATTTCCATTTAGAATCAGGATTTCTTTTCAACACACCAATTCCACTACAAGGAGCATCAATCAGAACAGCATCAGCAGAATCTTTTAATTTTTTGATGACTTTGCTATTTTCAATTACTCGCATATCAATATTATGAACTCCTGCACGTTTTGCTCTTTTTTTCAACTGAGCCAATTTACCAGCATAAATGTCTAAGGCAATAATTTGGCCTTTATTTTCCATCATTGCAGCAAGATGCAAGGTTTTTCCTCCAGCACCAGCACAAGTATCTATAACTCTCATTCCAGGTTTTACTTCAAGATATGGAGCAACTAACTGAGAAGAAGCATCTTGAACTTCAAAATAACCTCTTCTGAAAGCCTCGGTTAAAAATACGTTTTTACGCTCTACAAGTCTTAAAGCTGTTGGATTATCTCTTACTTTTTCAGTTTCTACTTCTTCTTTTTTAAGAAACTTCTGCAAAGTTGCAATATCAATTTTCAATGTGTTTACACGAAGAATTACTTCGGCTTTTTGGTTCATTGTAGCAATTTCTTTCGTCCAAGCCTCTTCACCAATTTCACTAACTGCAAGTTCATCCATCCAATCAGGAATAGATTCTTTAATTTTTCTTATTTTCTGACATTCATCAAATTTTCCTTTGATACGTCTAACAGGTGTATCTTCAAAATACTTCCAATCAGGAAGTTCAATACCTTTTAATGTTGCCCAAACAGCAAACATTTTCCACAGATTATCTCTTGAATAATGATCTTTTGTTCCTGCAATTTCGTTGTACAATCTTTTCCAACGTACGATGTCATAGATTGTTTCTGCAACAAACTTTCTATCACGAGCGCCCCAACGTTTGTCACGTTTTAGTGCTTTCTCTACCACTTTACCAGCATATTCACCATCATTAAAAATCATGTTTAATGAATCTATCACTGTAAAACAAAGGTTTCTATGTAATCGCATTTAGAATAAATTTTAGAGTGCAAAAGTACAAAGAATAAAGGGTATTTAGTATTTTAGCATTCATAAAAATTAATGATGAAATGAAAGAATGATTTAATGAATAAATGTTTATATAATTCAATAAGTAAACTCCTCAACTAATAAACAAATCAATAATAAAAAATGTCTCAATACAATTCACAAGCTGCTATTACATATCTCAAAGGTGTTGGTCCTTCGAGAGCAGATTTGTTGAAAAAAGAATTGGGAATTAGAACAGTTGGTGATTTGCTAAACTTTTTTCCAAATAGATATATTGATAGAACGCAGTTTTTTAAAGTCAATCAACTACAACAAAATACTGCTGAAATTCAGATAGTTGGTAAGGTAACTTCGCTTAAAACTGTTCAACAAAAAAGAGGAAGTAGGTTAGTAGCCACTTTTGTAGATGAAACTGGAACGATGGAATTGATTTGGTTTCGAGGCGTAAAATGGATAAAAGATTCCATAAAAATAAACACACCTTATGTAATTTTTGGGAAGACAAATTCGTTCAATAACTCTTTTTCGATGCCTCATCCAGAGATGGAATTGGTGAGTGAGTATAAAAAAAGTTTGCGCACTGTTATGCAACCTGTTTATCCTTCTACAGAGATGCTTGCAAACAAAGGTGTTTCAAACAGAGTTGTTCAAAAAATGATGCAAAGTTTATTTGAGGAATTAAATTCCAACTTTGCAGAAACATTATCCGAAGAAATTATTACAAAGCATACTTTAATATCAAAAAGTGAAGCATTATTTAATATACATTTTCCAAAAAGCCAAGAATTATTGGCTAAAGCACAATTCAGATTAAAATTTGAAGAACTATTTTTTATTCAGTTGCGTTTAATCAGAAAGAAACTTATCAGAAAATCAAAAATAAAAGGATATCCGTTTCAAAAAGTTGGAGACTACTTTAATACTTTTTATAAAAACAATCTTCCATTTGATTTAACAAACGCTCAAAAACGTGTTTTGAAAGAAATTAGAAAAGATGTTGCTTCAAATGCACAAATGAATCGGCTTTTACAAGGAGATGTTGGCTCTGGAAAGACAATCGTAGCGTTGCTTTCGATGCTTATAGCGCTAGATAATGGTTTTCAGGCAGCAATTATGGCTCCGACAGAAATTTTGGCAACTCAGCATTACAATTCTATGAAAGAGTTGTTGAACGGCTTAGATATTAAAGTTGAACTTCTCACGGGATCAGTCAAAACAAAAGATAGAAGGGTAATTCATGAGGCTTTGGAAGATGGAAGTTTGCACATTCTAATTGGTACGCATGCGCTCATAGAAGATAAAGTAAAATTTAAGAATTTAGGTTTGGCTATTATTGACGAGCAACATCGATTTGGTGTAGAGCAACGTTCGAAATTATGGAAAAAGAACGATTTACCTCCGCATATTTTAGTGATGACTGCAACACCAATTCCGAGAACATTAGCAATGAGTGTTTATGGTGATTTAGATATTTCTGTGATTGATGAGTTGCCTCCTGGAAGAAAAGAAATTGCGACTGCACATCGCTATGATAGCAATCGACTTAGTGTATTTAAATTCATGAAGGAAGAAATTTCCAAAGGAAGACAAGTATATGTTGTGTACCCATTAATTCAAGAGTCTGAAAAGATGGACTATAAAGATTTGATGGATGGTTATGAGAGTATTTCTCGTGAGTTTCCTATGCCGAAATATCAGATTTCAATAGTTCACGGGAAGATGAAACCTGCAGATAAAGAATTTGAAATGAACAGATTTTTAAAAGGCGAAACACAGATTATGGTTGCTACAACAGTCATTGAAGTTGGAGTGAATATTCCGAATGCAAGTGTTATGGTTATTGAGAGTGCAGAACGTTTTGGTTTATCACAATTACATCAATTAAGAGGAAGAGTTGGGCGAGGAGCAGACCAAAGTTTTTGTGTCTTGATGACGAGTTTTAAATTATCTGCGGATGCTAAGATTCGTTTAGAAACAATGGTTACTACAAGTGATGGTTTTGAAATTGCTGATGTAGATTTAAAGTTGCGTGGTCCTGGAAATATTATGGGAAAACAGCAAAGTGGCGTTTTAAACCTTAAAATTGCTGATATTGTTAGAGATGGAAATATACTTACCAAAGCAAGAGCAACTGCTTTTGAAACTTTACAAGATGATGCGTCGTTACAAAAACCAGAAAACTTAAATATCCATGGAGCCTATCAAAAATTAAATAAAAACGGTGAGATTTGGTCTAATATAAGTTGATTTTTAGTTATTATCTATTGCAAAAAATGTTTGACCATTTGGGCCATCATTTTCGATTAATACAGGAACTAATGCTCCTGGTAAAACTTTTTCTACTGAATGTTCAGCATGTTCTCCTCCCATATCAGTACTTAACCATCCAGGATCTAGATTGTTAATTCTAACACCAGTTCCTTCTAACTTTGCAGCAATGTCAATTGCAAATTTTGCTATTGCCCATTTAGAGGTGCTATATGGTAAAAGTTCTGGTTGATCTTTTATTGATGATACAAGGTTTATTATTCTCCCAAAACCGTTTTCAATCATCGAAGGTGTAAACGCACTGCATAACGTGTAAATTGAAAAAACATTTACTTTCATGCTTTGTATAAATTCTTCCCAATCATGTTGCCAATAATCTTCTTTGTAAGAAGTCATTATCGCAGCATTGTTATATAAAACATCAACATTAATATTTAATTCATTTACTTGATTAATAACTTGATGGACACTTTCTTGACTTGACAAATCTCCATAAACACAATACGATTTAATGTTGTAATCGCTTAAAAGGTTTAATGTTTTTAAACAATTTTCTTTAGTTCTACCATGAACAATAATATTACATCCTTTATTTGCCAATCCTATTGCGACTTGTTGTCCAATACCACGACTAGAACCAGTTATTAATGCATTTTTCCCTTTAATGTCTATCATTTTGAATTTCAATTATCTACTACAAAACTAAATAAAAACACTGATATATCTTCTGAATATTAATTAGTTTAAAAAAAAGCGATATCTAAAATAACTTTTAGATGTCGCTTAAAATAATTGTTCTTTCAAGAATTATTATTCATAAATAGTCTCAATTTCTTTTTTCTTTTGAAGCGCTTTTTCTTTTCCTTTCTTTATTTTCTCTTCTAAATCATTTAAATCTTCTTCTACACTCTTTATTTTAACCTCTTTTTCTTCAAGTTCTTTATCGTTTATTTCTTTATTTTCGTGCTGTTTTTTAACGCGTTCACGAGTTTCCTTCACTTTTCTTCGCCCTTTTTCAACAGTATCTTCGCTTCTTTTTATTCTTACTTCTCTTTCTTCGATTTTATTTTTTGCTTCATTAGCACGTGCTTGTCCAAACTCTCGACCTGTTAAATCTCCTTTGTTTTTTCCGTAAGCATTCCCTTTTCCGTTATTCTCTTTCTCAACCTTTTCTTTCTTCTCTTTCTTTTCTTTTTTATTGTCTTTGTCTTTTATTTTTCCATTATCTCTACTATCATCATCTTCATCATGCTCACGTTCTTTATCCTTGTCTTTGTGCTCTTTTTCTTTACCTTTTTCGTGCTTTTCTTTTACTTCACGAACTTTCTTTTCACCTTTTTCTTTGAGGTCTTTTCCTTTTTCTTTTAATTCTTTTTTGCTTTTTTCTTTTTGAGAATTTCCTTGTGCAATGGCAGTTTGAGTTCCTGCTATAAGTAGTATTGCAAAAAACAATATGATTAATTTTTTCATTTTTTCTGAGTTTTATAAATTGTCTAATTCGTTAATTTCTTTTTCAATAGTATTGGTTTTTTCTTCAATTTCGTTTGAAATAGTTTCCATTTCTTTTTCTGCAGCTTCAATTTTTTCAACGGCAGCTTTTGTTTTTTCTTCTTCTTTTTTCTTATCAGTACAAGAAATTGTGATAATAGAAACAAAGAAAGCGAAAGTCATGAGGGTAATTATTTTTTTCATTTTCAGTAAGTTAAATGTTAATAAATCGTATTTATCGATGTGTAAGTTAGTGAATTTTAATTAAATATAATTGGTTATGATATTATTTAGCAATCTATTACCTTTGCCAATTAAATTGAAATAGATAAAAAGAGCATGAAAATATCATACAATTGGTTAAAGCAATTTTTAAAGGTTGATTGGGAAGCAGAAAAAACTAGTGAATTGTTGACCGATTTAGGCCTTGAGGTTGAAGGAATTGAAACTGTGGAGTCTATAAAAGGAAGTTTGAAAGGAATTGTAGTTGGTGAAGTTCTTACTTGCGAGCAACATCCGAATGCAGATAGATTAAAAGTAACAACAGTAAATATTGGAGGAGATACTCCAGTTCAAATTGTTTGTGGAGCGCCAAATGTTGCTGCAGGACAAAAAGTTCCTGTTGCTACTATTGGTACTTTGTTGTATGATGATAAAGGTGAATCATTTAAAATAAAAAAAGGAAAGATAAGAGGAGAAGAAAGTTTTGGAATGATTTGCGCAGAAGACGAATTAGGTCTTGGTAAAGGTCATGACGGAATACTAGTTTTAGAAGAAAGTTTAGTTGTTGGAACTCCATGTGCTGAAGTTTTTGAAATAGAATCAGATCAAGTCTTTGAAATCGGATTAACGCCAAATAGAGCAGATGCTATGAGTCATTATGGCGTTGCAAGAGATTTACGTGCAGGAATGATTCAGCAAGGAACATTACTAGAATTAATTTCCCCTTCAGTATCTAGTTTTCATGTAGACGAACGTACTTTAAGGATAGATGTTGAAGTTGAGGATAAAGAGTTAATTCCGCGTTATAGCGGTGTAACTATATCAGATATTACAGTTGCAGAGTCTCCAAAATGGCTCCAGAATCGATTGAATGCTATTGGAATCACTCCAAAAAATAATGTTGTAGATGTCACAAACTATGTGTTACATGAACTTGGTCAACCTTTACATGCATTTGATGCATCAAAAATTAGAGGAAATAAAATTCTTGTAAAAACATTAGAAGAAGGTACAGAGTTTACAACTTTAGATGATGTAGAAAGAACGTTACATCAAGATGATATTATGATATGTGATGGAGAATCTAATCCACTATGTATTGCAGGTGTTTTTGGCGGAAAAAACTCTGGAGTTTCAGAAAGTACTTCAAGTATATTTTTAGAAAGCGCTTATTTTAATCCAGTTTCAATTCGTAAAACCGCAAAAAGACATGCATTAAATACTGATGCTTCTTTTAGGTTTGAAAGAGGTATAGATCCAAATTTTGTTACTTACGCTCTCAGAAGAGCAGCATTATTGATTGTAGAAATTGCTGGAGGTAAAATAACTTCTGATATGTCAGATTTTTATCCAGATAAAATTGAAGATTTTGAAGTATTTATAGCATATGATCATATTAATAAATTGATTGGAGATGTAATTCCAAAAGAATCAATTAAAAATATTATTGCGTCACTAGAAATTAAAATAAACAGTGAAACTGAAGTTGGTTTGGGTTTAACCATTCCTTCTTACAGAGTTGATGTGCAAAGAGAAGTTGATGTAATTGAAGAAATTTTGAGAGTATATGGTTATAACAACGTAAAATATTCACATAAATTAAATACTTCAATTTCGTTTGATAATTTTGATGCTATTAAAGTTGAAGATGTTATTTCTAGTCAATTAATTTCTCAAGGATTTAATGAAATAATGTCTAACTCATTGACCAAAGAAGCATACATTTCTTTATCAGAAAACTTAAAGAGCGACCATAATGTGGCAATGCTTAATCCGTTAAGTAATGATTTAAGTGTTATGCGCCAATCATTGTTATTCAGCGGATTAGAATCTTTAATTTACAATATAAACCGTAAAAAAAATTCACTTAAATTCTTTGAATTAGGAAAGACCTATCACAAGTTTGAAAGTGGTTATTCTGAACAAAAACATTTAACGTTATTTGTTAGTGGTAATCGTGTAAAAGATAGTTGGTCTACAACTAATAAATCTTCAGACTTCTTTTATTTAAAAGGAGTAGTACAGACTATTTTGGGAAGATTGGGAATATCAAAAATGAAAACTTCACCAACAAAAAACGATGTATTTTCTGAAGGTATTAGTTTCTCTTTAGGTAAAATCAAACTAGTTGATTTTGGAGTCGTTAATAAATCAGTTTTAAAAGAATTTAGTATAAAACAAGAAGTTTTATATGCTGATTTTAATTGGGATAGCATTTTGAAGGTTACAAGCAGAAAGAACATTAAAGTAGAAGATTTACCTAAGTTTCCTGCTGTAAAACGTGATTTAGCATTGTTGTTAAACGAAGAGGTTAAATTTTCTGATGTGTACACAACTGCTTTTCAATCTGAAAAGAATTTATTAAAAGAAGTAGATTTATTTGATGTTTATCAAGGTGATAAATTACCAGAAGGTAAGAAATCATATGCAGTTAGTTTTGTTTTGCAAGACACTGATAAAACGCTAAATGACAAGCAGATAGATAAGGTGATGAGTAAAATTCAACAGTCTTTAGAAAAGAATCTTGAGGCTCAATTGAGATAGTATTTTGGATAGTTGGATTTTTAGTTATTGGACTCCAATAATCTAATTTTTCCAATAATCTAACAACCTAAATAAAATGTATAAACTTATAATCCGACCAATATTATTTTTGTTTGATCCAGAAAAGGTGCATCACTTCACTTTCAGGTTTTTGAAAACAGTGTTTAAGGTTCCGTTTATTCCATCTATAGTTAAGAAAATATATACCATAGAAAACTCAAGACTAGAACGAAAATTATTTGGATTAACGTTTAAAAATCCTGTTGGTTTAGGCGCAGGATTTGATAAAAATGCTTTGTTAATTCCAGAATTGGAAAATTTCGGTTTTGGTTTTATTGAATTAGGGACTGTAACGCCAATTGCACAAGTTGGGAATCCTAAGAAAAGACTGTTTAGACTCAAAGATGATAAGGGTATAATCAATAGAATGGGTTTTAATAATGATGGTTTAGAGGTCATTGTTGATAGACTTAAGAAAATCAATCCAACAGTTATTATTGGTGGGAATATTGGTAAAAACACTGCTACAAATCCTGAAAATTATACCGAAGATTATTTGACTTGTTTTAAAGAATTACATCCACATGTTGACTATTTTGTGTTGAATGTAAGTTGTCCTAACGTTTCTAGTCATGCTAAACTGGAAGATGTAGGCTACTTAAAAGAATTGATTATTGCTGTTCAAAAAGTTAACAATAAACAATCAATGCAAAAACCAATTTTGTTAAAGATTGCTCCAGACTTAAATAATCATCAGTTGGATGAAATTATAGAATTAGTTGCTCGCACCAAAATTGATGGTGTTATCGCATCAAATACATCAGTAAACAGAGAAGGGTTAAAAGTTTCTAATGAGCGCTTAAATACTATCGGAAATGGAGGTTTGAGTGGTAAGCCTTTAACAGATAGAAGCACACGAGTTATTAAATACCTTGCTGACAATTCTAACAAATCATTTCCGATAATTGGAATTGGAGGAATTCATTCTGCGCAAGATGCTCTAGACAAGATTGAAGCAGGTGCAGACTTAGTCCAGATTTATACTGGATTTATCTACGAAGGTCCAAGCCTTATTAAAAAGATTAATAAGGCAATTTTAAAAGAGAGGGCTTCTTAGATTTATTTTAAAACAACTTTTCTAGTAATATTTAGCTTTCCATCACTTGAAGTTAATTTAGCAATATATATTCCAGCAGTTAAGTCAGATAAATCAATAGTTTTTGAAGTTTCATTATTCAAAACATCATTTAATACTTGTTTTCCAAGTAAATTATAAACTTGAACTTTATCAATTCCACTATTTTGTAAATTTGAAATTGTAATCATTCCATCATTGGTTGGATTTGGATATAATTTTATGCTTTCTTTAATTTTTTCTTCATCTACTTTTAAAGAAGAAATAAATGATATCGTGAAATAACCAATTCGCTGATCATTAAAAGGTGCTACATTTACTAAACTAGTAATATTACCTTGAGGATTAGTTGGAGGATTTGAAAGTGTGTATGTGTTTCCATTTTCAGTTCCAGCATCATAAGGGAATAAATCAATATTAATTTCATTATTTATATCACCTTCATTCCAATTTCCACCTTCTCTAAGGTTTAAACTATTTATTGCTATAAACCAGTCAGGACTTGGAGCAATCATTGAAGCAAGTGTTAAATACGGATAATCACCGTCAAACTCATATTGAGGTAAAGTTACAGAACCAGTTGCACTATTCGATAATGAAGTTACATTAATTAAGTGCTCTGCCATTCCGTTATTAATTTCGTTAATAAACACGCTATTACTTCCAAGTTCAGCAACATTTTCAATACCAGCCGAAGCCATCATTCCCATTTCAAGAAATTCATTTGCGTTTTTGTGATTTGCTCCAACAAGATTAGACCAATGTGCTCCTCCAGGAAGTGCTCCATGATCACCAGAATTCCAAACACTTGTAAACTTAATTTCATAAATGGCTGACGATTGACTATAAATAGTTGTGCTGTTGAATAGTAGTATGATCAAGAGTAATTTTAAAAAGTTTTTGGTAGTTTTCATTACATATAATTAAAGATTTAAATTTCAGTCGAATGAAATTTTAAATGCTTACAATTAAATTTCACAAATTATAAAAAAGTAGTAGTTTTGACTTCATGGAAACCCAAACAATCATATCATTTTTAATTGCATCAATTGCCTTGACAGTTTCTCCAGGACCTGATAATATTTATGTATTGATGCAAAGTATTTCTCATGGAAAAAAGTATGGTATTGCAACAGCATTTGGATTGGTTTCAGGAATCATAATTCATACAAGTTTGATTGCGTTCGGAGTTTCGACTGTCATTCAGAATTCCCCAAAATTATTTTTTGCTATTAAATTGATAGGAGCCGTATACTTACTTTTTCTTGCGTATAAAGTGTATCGAAGTGCTGCTAAAATTGATTTAGATTCAGGCGCAGTTCCTAAAAAATCTATTTCAGGATTGATAAAACAAGGGTTTATTATGAATGTGTTGAATCCTAAAGTAACAATATTTTTTTTGGCATTTTTCCCAGCCTTTATAGATGTTTCAGCAGGAAATACAAAACGTCAAATTTTTGTTTTAGGCTTTTTGTTTATAATTCAGGCTTTTCTAATTTTTTCTGCACTTTCAATTGTTGCAGATAAGGCGACTTCATTTTTGCGCGATAATAATAAGTTTGATGTGATTTTAAAATGGGTGCAAATAGTTGTGTTTATAGGAATTGCAATTTTTATTATGTTGCCTTAGATTAATTTTTATTTAATTCTATTTTAATAATCTCTTGTAATTTTTCAGATGAATCGATTAATCTATTAACACGTTTTAGAATGTTTTTTGTATAAAAATTCGCATAATTAACTTGACGGCTGATGTTTTTATATTCTTGTGATTGCCTATCAAATAACCAAGGATTGTCTTTTATTGTTAATTCTTTTCCAAAAGTATAATAGTCTTGTTGGACTTTATACCAACCATTATTAATATCATTCTTTATTTGTAAATGAACTTCATTATTAATTTGTAATACATAAAACTCTTCTCTTTCACACAATCTATAATACGTTTCAATTTCATTCAGTAGCTTTTCAGAACCAAGTTTATAAAGTCTTCCCGTATTTTTCATTTCTTCATATGTAGAAGTATATAAATTTAGTGTATTTGAAACAAAATAATTTTTTATTGCTCTGTCCATATCATTTTCATTTAAACCTTTAGAGAGCATAATCTGTAAAGAATCGCTTCTTTGAATTCTTCTTACATAACCATTATCACCATCTTTTAGATCTACTAATCTATTGATATTCAATTGCAACTCACTATCTAGTTTTTTTAATAATAGGACGTTTGTTTGTTTCTCTTGACGTTGAGTATTCCAATTACTCACTTGAAGTGCTAATAGAATACCAATCATTACTAATGCAATCTCGCCAATTGCATACAATAGATATTTACTGAATTTGTTTTCAGAAAGTAAGTTTTTACGGATTTTCCTAAAGAATTTTATCATATTTATTTCCCGTATTTGGACTTCGCTCTATATAAATACAGCGTGAATCTTATAGTTGTTAAATAATTAGTAATTAGTTGCATACGAATTTACCGTTTTATTATTTAACATCAAAAAAAGGGTTTTTATTAGTTATCCCTAA